>DASUNL010000401.1:0-13985 GCA_036277175.1 Pyrinomonadaceae bacterium
TTGTACTTCTTGATGACCCACCAGCCGTCCTGGATCGCCTTCTGCTGCTCGTTCGGCGAGAAGTTAAAGGTCGGCATGCGCGCGTGCAGGTACGTGCGGACGCCGTTCTTGTCCTCGCCCGGCTGCGGCTTGAGGAGCGGCCCGGCGGCGACGCCACTCGGCCTTTGATTATTTCCCTGCCCGCCGCCGGTCGCGTCCGAAGCGTTCCCCGAAGGCGACTGCGCGCCGCCGAGTTGCGACGCCGCGCCGCCGGGGCTTCCCTGCAACGTCTGCGCGTTGGTGTCGGGCCGCGCGGGCGAGCCGGGGCGGTTGGCCGAAGGCGCGGTCATCTCCTCGTCGCTGCGGCCACTGAGAGACGGGTCGCGGAGGAAACGCATCAGCCAATCGGGGTCGACGCGCGCGCCCTCGGTCATCAGGCCGGGCGGCAGTTGGTCAGTGCCGAGCCCGCCGCCCTCCTGATACATCGGCAGGGACGACAGGACGGACTTCTGCCCGACCTGAACGTTGTGGCAGCCCATGCAGTTGTACTTCTTGATGACCCACCAGCCGTCCTGTATGTCCTTCTGCTGATTCGTCGCGTTGTAGAAGAGGTCGGTGGGGACGTTTATCTTCTCCGTGCCGACGCTCCCCAGAAGGAAGGTCGTGAGCGCCGTCTTCCACTCGGGCTTAAGATACGGGTCGGGCATGCGGAGGTGGTCTTGCGGCTCTTTCTCCTTGCCCATGTCGTAGATGGACGGGTCTTCGAGCTTGTTCTCGAAGAAGCCACGGTGGTTGTACCAGCCGTTGTAGCTCTCGCGTCGCGGGCCGCTCGCGCCGCTCGCCTTCGCGCCCTCCGCGCCGCCCGACGCGCCGCCGGCCGGTTCGCCCTCGGCATGCGCGCCGCCGTCGCCGTGCGCCGCGAGCGGGTCTTCGCCGAGTTCAGCCTTGTGCGTCAGGAGCGCGAAGTCGAGGCGCTCGATGGGAGTCGCGCCCTCGGTCGTTAACTCCTTGCCGATGCGCTGCTCCTCCTCGAAGCCGCGTATCTCGTGGCAGCCCGCGCAGCCGTACTGCTTGATGAGCGCGTGCCCCTTGTCCTTGAGCGCGGGGTCGTCCATGTAGGCCGCGTCCGGGTACGAAGAGCGTTGCGAGAGCGACATCAAATAAGTGGCGATGTCGCGCGCGTCCGCGTCGGTGAGCCGGAAGTTGGGCATCACCGTCATGTTCTGGACTTGCAGCTCCGCGCCGTCGTTCGGGCACTTCGAGTTGAACGAGTCGAAGAGATAAGGCTTCCCGGCCTTCGCGTAATCTTCGGGCGTCAGGTCGCGTCGCTCCTTCGGGCAGTAGGGCGCGGTGCGCTCGCGCGGGTTGTGTATCCAGCGGACGACGTACTCGTAGTTGGCCTTCTCGCCGACCTTCTGCAAGTTCGCGGCGAAGTCGCCGCCTACGGCAGCGTCGCCCTCGCCGATGGAGTGACAGGCGAGACAGCCGCGCGTCTCGAAAAGCTCTTTACCGCGCGCGCCGTCGCCGGGCTGCTGTCGCGGCAGTTGCCCCTCGAAGGCCGACTGCCAGAGGTAGGCGGCGATGGCCTTGCGTTCCTCGTCCTGTCGCGCGGGCGCGATGTTGTTGCCCGCCCCCATCTTCTCGCCCGAGAGATACCAGTAGGTCGGCATCTTCGTGCCGGGGCGGAACGCCTGCGGGTCGCGGAGCCACTCGGGTATCCACTCCTTGCGGAGCTTGAGTCGCACGTCCTTCAAGTTCGGCCCGACCTTCTTCTGATCCTGCATCAGGTGGCGGGCCTGTATCTCCAACTGGTCGATGCGCGACTCGATTTGGCTGTTGGTGACGCGCAGGGATTCGGCGCGGCGCAGAAGCTCGTCGGCCTCCGCGTCGTCGGTCGCCGTGCCGCTGTCGGCCGCCGCCTTCCTCGACTCGCGCTCGTTGGCGACGCGCTCCTCGTCAAGCTGCTTGAGAAGCTGTCGCGTGTTGGTGAGCGCGTCCGACTCGCGGTCGAAGCCCTCGTAGCGGTGACAGCCGACGCAGCCGCGCTCCTGAAAGAGGTCTTTACCCTTCGTCAACATCGGCGCGCCCTGAAGGACGCGATCCTGCGCGTGACACTGCTGGCAGCCGGCCTCCATGTTGTCGCGCTCGTAGAGCGGGGTGAGCCAGAAGCGGTGGCGTCCGTGGCCCTTGACGACGCTCGTCGTCGCGCGGCCGTTGCCGCCGTGGCAAGACGAGCAGCCGAACCTCTCGGGGTTGTGGATTTGCAGAAGCTCTTTGCTCGGGTGGCTGACGAAGGCGCGCGCGAGGCGGTCGGGGCGTCCGCGACGCCCACGCGACATCATGTCGGCGGGGCGGATGTCAATCGGCTCGCGGATGCCGAGGTGGCACGTCTCGCAACGGTCGACGAGCTCGTCGCCGCGGACGTTAATCTGCCGCATCTTGACCTCGAAGTTCTGGTTCTTGCTGCGGAGCGCGGCCACCTGCTGCTCGGTCAACTGCGTGACGTTGTCTTTGAGATACTCTTCGCGCTTGCGCTCAAGCTCGGCGACCGGCTTTAAGTGCTCGCCGCGCTCGACGAGCAGGCGCGCCTTCTCGTTCTTCAGGTCGTTGTAAGCCCTCTCAAGCTCCGCGAAGTTCAGACGCTCCTCGCGCGCCTCGCCGCCTCCGTTCGGCATCCGGACTCTGACGCGCTCCTGTTTCAGTTCCTCGGCCTCCTTGCGCAGGTCGGCCTTGTCGTCCTCGTCGGCGACCTCGATGGAGTAGTTGATGACGGTGATGCGGCCGCGCTTGTCTTGGAAGGGGTCGGTGACGGCGGCGAGCTTATCGTCGACGGCCTTGACCTTCGCGTCAATCTCCCTGAGCGGCTCTTGGATGGCGGCGCGCGCGGCCTTGGCCTCGTCGTCGAGGCGGAGATACTCGGCCGACTCCTTGACTTCCCTCTCCGACCTGAACCCGTCGGCCTGCACGCGCTTCAGGTAACGCTCGTAGCGTTTGGCGAAGCTGTCCTGCATGTCCTTCCAAGGGCGCTGGCCGTAGACCTCGTCCCAGAGCGACCACACGAGCACGCCCGTCAGAAGGAGCGCGCTGACGAGGAGGATGCTGCTCGTCGTCCGGCGCGTGATGGGGTCGTGGGCCGGGGCCGCGGGCTCGCGGGGCGGCTCCGGCTCTTTCTTGACGAGTTTGTCGGTCTCAGGGGTGTCGGCCACTTAAACGTTACCTCCGCGCTCGAAGGGCTAGACGTTGAACCACGGTGTTACCCAGATATACTTAATCGTGAAGATGAGACGCAGCAAAAGCTTCACGGGGACGAGCCACAAAACCGAAATGGCGAAGAACGGAAACGTCAGGTATTGCAGAAGGCTCGTGCGTGCGAGAATCTTTCGGTCGAACTCGGTGCGCGTCATCAGCCAGTGGAAGAAGAGGCCGCCGACCAAGAACAGGAGGCCGACGACGAGCGCGCCGAAAATCTCCTTGAACGGCGACGAGTTCAAGAAAGTCAGTCCCCACCCGGCGACGATTTCGTGGAGGTCGCGGTTGCGGTCGAAGACGACGGCGTTGTGATCCCACGTCTGCCCCGGCCAGAACCAAATCCAGCCCGGCCCTCGGATGAACGTCCCGATGATGATGAGGATGATCCACATGAAGAAGCCCCAGAGGAACATCCCGATGGCGAAACGCCGCTGCTTCCAAGAGTAGTAGCCGTTCCCCAGAGGGTTCGAGTCAACGTAGGGGAAGACCATCAGCCCGACGATCATCACGCCCGGCATGACGACGCCCGCGATCCACGGGTCGAAGTAGACCAGCATCTCCTGGAGGCCGAGGAAGTACCACGGCGCCTTCGAGGGGTTCATCGTCAGGTTCGGGTTCGCCGGCTCTTCCAACGGCGCATCCAAAGTCAAAGACCAGACGAAGAGGATGACCGTCACGATGACGGCCGCCAGAAATTCCATGCGGATGAGGTACGGCCAGACGTGCAGCTCGCGCGCCCAGCCCGGCCGCCACGGCAAAGTTTTCCGGTGGTGCGTCTTGGCAAGCTGCGCGTCGTCTTCGAGCGTGTCGATGAGCTTGTCATTGTCGGCCGCCTGTTTGAAGCCGAGCCAAGTGAAGAACGGGACGATGACGAGGAGCGCGAGAATCGGGATGTTGTCGGGCGCGAACGAAATCTTGGCGAGCTGACGCCAGTCCTCGACCATCAGCGCGCCGATGACGAGGACGGCCGCCGTGGCGATGAGAATGATTTGCGTCCTGCTCAGTCTGAAGCCGGGTCTCTGTTCGATCTCTGCCGCCATGTTGCCTCCGCTTTCACGTATCGAAGGTCAGCGTCCGTAACTTAGCCGGGTTACTTCTTCGGCGCTTTCATCTCCTTCTCAAGCATCACGGGCGCGGGGCCGCTGATGCCGCCGTCCTTGCGTATCCGCCAGAAGTGGACGGCCATGAAGATGGAGATGACGATGGGGATGCCGATGCAGTGCCAGATGTAGGAGCGCAGGAGCGCGTTCGCGTCGACGATGGAACCGCCGAGCAACCCGAAGCGCACGTCGTTAAAAGGCGTCATCCCGAGCTGCGGGCCGAACGGCCCTTCGCTGCCGAGCATCGGCGTGGCGCGCGCCATGTTCGTCCCGACCGTCACCGCCCAGAAGCCGAGCTGGTCGTCGGGCAAGAGGTATCCGGTGAACGAGAGCAAAAGCGTCAAGACCAGAAGCACCACGCCGACGCACCAATTAAACTCGCGCGGACGCTTGTACGAACCCGTCAGGACGACGCGCAGCATGTGCAGCCACGTCGTGATGATCATCAGGTGCGCCGCCCAACGGTGCATGTTGCGCAGCAGACGTCCGAACGGGACGTCGTGTTCGAGATAGAGGATGTCGCGGAACGCCTGCACCTTCGTCGGGTGGTAGTAGAACATCAGAAGCACACCCGTAAACGTCAGGACGATGAAGAGGTAGAAGGTGATGCCGCCCATCCCCCACGTGAAGTTGTAGCGGACGGCGTCGCGGTTGACCTTCGCCGGGTGGAGGTGGAGGAAGACGTTTGAGAGGACTGCGAGAGAGCGGTTACGCGGGTCTGTGCGCTCGTGTGAGACGCGGAAGATGGACTTCCAGAGCTGCGTCTCCTGAGGGTCTTTGTAACCCTCAATCTCTTTCTTGGCGCGTTCGCGCAGGGCCTCGCCCTGCTCTTTGAGGGCGACGCTGCGCGTGCGTGCCTTGTCGAGGATTCCCCCGCCGGCCGGCACAATCTCGCGCCCGGTCTTCCCGTCGCCGCTTCCGCCGCCGCCATTGCCGTCGCCGCCGTTCGACTCGGGCCGTTCAGGCTCCATTACGTGCCTCCCAGTCTTCGCTTGAGTGCTACCGCCAACGAGAAGCCTACGCCTTGAACTCGAACCCCCTTGTGCTTTACCGCTCGAAGATAATTAACTCGACGCGCGCGCCCCCTTAAGCGAGACGGACGAAAGAGCCTTCGTCGTTGAAGTGATTCTCCTTGCCCTTCTCCCAAGTGTAGAGCCGGCCCTTGTTGACGACGATTTGGCCCTCGGCGTCTAGCTCGACGTGCGCCCTGTCCATCGGGCGCGGCGCGGGGCCTTCAAAGTTGATGCCCTCGCTGTCGTAGCCCGAGCCGTGGCACGGGCACTTGAACTTGTTCTCGCTCTCCTTCCAGTCGGGCGTGCAGCCCAAGTGCGTGCAGACGGCGTTGATGACGAAGAGACGCTCGGCGTTCTTGACGACCCAGACGCGGTACTGCGGTTGCCACTTCGTATCGACGCCGGTGTTGTAGTCGCCGGGGAAGCCGACGCGGAAGACCATCGACGGCTCGAAGGTGGTGCGTGCGAGAAAGAAGCGGAAGAAGGCCATCGTCCAGACGCCGAGGAATCCGGCGATGCTCGCCCAGATGATGCGACGGCGCATCTTGTTAATCGGCGCGTCCTCGACGCCCTCGACGAGCGCGCCCGGCGATTTCGCCGCCGCAGCGGTCGCGGCCGGAGTCTTGGCGGCGACGCCCTTCGAGACGCCCTTGTTGACGGCGGGCGTCGGCGTCGAAGTGGTCTTGGAAGCTCCCGTCGCGGGGGCGACGCGCGCGGCCTTGGGCGTCGTTGCGGGGGTCTCTTTCGAGGCGTCGTCTCCGGCGGGCGCGGCCTCGCCGACGGTGCCGCTCGAAGCCTCCGCGGCCGAGGGCGTGACGGGGGTTAGGCCCGCGTCCGCGCTCTCGGCGTCGCGCGGTCGCGCGTCTCCGGGGCCACCCTCGGCGGGGGGTGTCGGATTTTTTTCGTTATCCACGCCGCGATCTCCTCTGTCAGAAATCAGCCGCGACAGCCGTGGGGCGCTGCCTGACCGACGGGTCGGCCTGCGGGTCGCGTTGTTTCAGGTAGAAGCACGCACGCGCCTGAAGGGTCGGTACAACTCACCGGGCGAGTGGCAAACTTCAGCCGCCCCTTCGCTGCAAATGCTTTTGCGTGACATGAAGTGCGCCGCGCCGGAAAAAAGATTTAAGATGGTGCGGCTTCGGGGCCATTTATACAATTTTTGCGCGCCCCGTGGCAAGGTTTTTTAATTTTTACTACGAGCGTCGCGCCGACCGATGAAAACCAAAGCACACGTAACGATTTACACGCGGCCGGGCTGCCACCTCTGCGACGAGGCGAAGCGCGAGATTGAGCGCGCCGACTGCGCCGACTCTTACACGCTCGAAGAGGTCAACATCGACGACGACCCCGATTTAAAACGCCGCTACGGGTGGGACATCCCCGTCGTCATAATCGACGGCACGCACGCCTTCAAACACCGCCTCACCGCCGCCGAGTTCGCGCGTCAACTGCGCGCCCTCCGCCGCTGAGTTCTCACGGCCGCCCGAAACGCTCGCGGTACTCCGTCGAGACGAGAAACGACCTGACCATCTGCGCGCGGCGCGCGCGCGCGAAGGCCACGGAATCGCTTCGCACGTCCTCGCCGGGGAGCGTGTGCTCGTCGAGCTTTTGGAGCCAGAACTGGAAGCCGGCCGCGTCGGGGTCGCGCCTGAGATAGCCGAAGTATTCCATCAGGACGAACGCCGGGTTGTAGAGCGCGTTGTAGACGTCTGTTCGCTCGACTATCTCGCGCAAGACCTCCGCGCGCGTCTTCTCACCCGTGTTGAGAGCCTCGACGAGCGCGTCGCGCTGCGCCGTCGTCGGCGTCACCTCCGAATTGGCGAAGAGCGCGTTGACGTACTGCAAGTTGCTCAGCGCGTCGTAAGCGTTCCTGAACTCCTGACGCGCGACCCACGCGGCGGCGAAGTCGCGCTTGTTAGCTTCGAGACGCAGCTCCGCGCCCGGCTCGCCCATGACGACGCCCTCGGCGACCCGTCGCACGTCGGCGAGGAAACGCGCGTACAGGGGCAGGCGGTCGAACGAAGCCTTCTCAAGGCGGTGGACGAAGTAGCCCGTGTTCTGAAACTCGCCGGAGAGGAAGAAGGCGGCCGAGACGCTTTCGCGCCGGTCGTCCACACACGCAGGGACGCCGACGCAGGCGTTAATCTGACTCTCCCAGAAATTCTGCCCCGCCGCGTCGGCCTGTCGGCCGAGGAAGTCGTGATAGTGCTGGCAGACGAAATTGGCCGTCACGTCAATCGGGTTCGTCGCGCCGTCCACTGCATCGTCGTCCGTGATGGCGACCGTCGCCGTGTTCGGCTGTCCGAGCGACGCGCCCGCGCTCGGGTTTGAGAGCGAGACGAGCAACGTCTCCGTCCCTTCGGCAAAAGCGTCCTCGTTGACGAGCACGCTGAAGGTTCTCGTTCCTTGCCCCGGCTGGAAGACGAGGCGGCCGGGCGCGAACGTGTAGTCGCTCTTCTGCTGCGCCGTCCCGTCGGCGAGCGTGACCTCAACCGAAGCCGTCGAGCCGGACGCGGGCGAACGAGTGACGGTGACGCTCACAGCCGCGCAACCTTCGACGCCCGTGAACTGCGACGCGGAGAACTGGAAGGTGGAAGGGCCGGGCGTCGGTGTCGGAGTTGGTGTCGGCGTCGGCGTCGGGGCGGGCGCGTTGTCGACGACGCGGGAGATTGTGCCGCTGTTGTAGTTCGCCACGTAAAGCTCACCGGCCTCGTCCTCGCCGAAGGTCGAGATGGTCAGCGACGTGTCGAGCAAAGTCGAGTTCTGCCAGACGCCGCCCACGCGGCGCAGCGCCCAGATGATGCCCGAACAGAAATCCGCGTAGATGTAGAGACCCTGCATGCGCGGGAAGGCCGCGCCGCGATAGACGTAGCCGCCCGTGACCGAGCAACCCTGCGAGTGGTCGTACTCGCGCACGGGAAGCGTGAGGCCCGCCGCGTTGCAAGGGTTCGGGTTGAAGCAGTGCGTGCCCTCCATGATGCGCCAGCCGTAATTCTCGCCGCCCGCGCTCGCGGCCGGTTGAAAGTTCACTTCCTCCCAACTCCCCTGCCCCACGTCGGCGATGAAGAGGTCGCCCGTCAGCCTGTCGAACGAGAAGCGCCAAGGGTTGCGGAGTCCGAGCGCCCAGATTTCGTCACGGAAGCCCGTGCGGCCGACGAAGGGATTCGACGGAGGAACGGCGTATGTCGTCACGCCCGCCGCCTCGGTGTCGATGCGTAGCATCTTGCCGAGAAAGTCCGCCGGGTTCTGCGCGCGGTTGCCGGGGTCGCCGCCGCTCCCGCCGTCGCCCATGCCGATGTAGAGGAGTCCGTCGCTCGGGCCGAACGCGAGTTGCCCGCCGTTGTGATTCGCGAACGGCTGTCCGACCCTCAAGAGAATCTGCTCGCTCGCCGGGTCGGCCGTGTCGGGGTTGGCGGCGTTGCGCCGGAAGCGCGCGATGACCGTGTCGCCCGCGGTGTTCGTGTAGTTGACGTAGAAGTGCCCTTTGGTCGCGTAGCCGTGCGGGAAGGCGAGTCCGAGCAGGCCGCGCTCGCCGCCAGAGCTGATGCGCGTCGAGATGTCGAGGAAAGGGGTCGGCAGCAGCGCGCCGTTCTTGATGATGCGTATGCGACCGCCCTGCTCGACGACGAACAGACGTCCCGAGCCGTCGCCCGCGTGCGTGATTGAGACCGGCTGCGCGAAGCCGCCGACGGGCGACACGAGCGCGAGCGTGGGAAGCTCAGACGTTTGGGCCGCGACCGCGAAACGCGCGACCGGCCCGCGCGCTTCCATCAAGAGAACGGCGGCGAGCGACGCGAGCGCGACGCACACGGCGACGATGACCCTCTTCCTTGCACGACGAGGCATGGATAGAACCTCTTCTTCCGTCATGAACGGAAGAACGTTCGAGCGTTGGCGCGTGGGGAGTTTTCCGGGGGGCAGTCGCGTCGAGTATAGACCTTCGCGGGCGTCGGCGTCTAAAGCGATTCGTCGAAGTGAAGGGCTGCGGCCTTCGCCTCGATGGCCTCGTAGAGACGCGCGCGCTGCCGCTCGTCGGTCGCCTGCCGGTAGGCCGCGATTTCCTCCTTGAGCGAGGCGAGGCCCGCGTAGAGTCCTGCGTCCTCGACCGGCGGCGTCAGATACGACACCAGCTCGGCGTAAGAGCGCCGGCGCGCGATTGAGCCTTCCGAGGGGTTGTTGACGCTGTAGACGTAGACGTGCGGCAGTTCTCCGACGAGGCGGTCGGGCCAGCACTCGCCGCTGAGTCCGACCTGCTTGCCCGGCATGAATTCGAGCGCGCCGTGCGTGCCTGTGTGGACGACGGCCGAGGCGCGGAAGATTTTTTCGAGATAGGTGTAGAGCGCCGCGAAGCCGTGATGCGGCGCGCCGCCGCGCGCCATCAAGAGACGCATGGGGTCGCCCTCGTAACCGAACGTCGGCTGCACGGCGACGAGGACGTTTCCGAAACGCGCGCCGAGGATGAGCAGGTCGTCGCCGAACGTGTTTATCGAGCCCGGCGCGGCTCCCCACTCCTTCTCAATCTCGCGCGCGTAAGGACACAGCCGCAGGTACTCGTCCGCGCTCATGCGATACTCGACGCGCGCCGCCTGTCCGTAAAAATCCTCGTCGCCCGCGCCGAGAATCCTTTCGCGCAGCTCGTCGGCCGACGCGGGGACTTCGACCCCGTAGCCTTCCGCCTTCAGACGCGCGAACGTCTCGTGCAAGCTCTCGAACACGTCAAGCTCGGCGGCCGTCCCCACGTTTCCGCGCGAAGGCGGGAAGCAGAAGATGACGAAGGCGAGGCGCACGTCCTTCGGCTCGGCCGTCCGCAGGTCGTTCCAACGTCGCAGTCGTCGCGCGAGTCTTTCGCAACGCTCGACGAGCGCGACGGGCGCTTCGCCTTGAGCGGACATGCCGCCGAAGACGAACGGCTCGGTCGCGCCGTCGATTTCGGGAATCGCGACCTGCATCCCCGCCTGCACGGGGTTGAGGCCCGTCGGGGAATCGCGCCACGCCTCGACCGTCTGCACGTCGAGACTGACGGCCGAGCGGAAAGGCACGTCCAAGCCTTTGAGAAACTCGACGGCCGCCTCGCTGTCGTTCATCGCCGGGCCGCCGACGAAGCTGAAGCCGGTCAAGGAAACTATCTGACTGACGCGGGCCTTGCGCGTCTCCTTTTCGCTTCCCTCGACGAAGAAACGCTCGCACGCATCGCGGTTGTCCATGAAGGTCGAGATGGCCGGGACGACCGCGAGTCCAGTGCGCTCGACTGCGCGAATCAACTCGTCGTAATGCGCGCACGAGCCGCTGACGACGTGCGTCCGCATGAGTAGAAGTCCGACCGTTCGCGTCGGGTCAAGCCGAGGGCCGAGGCCGCGCTTGTGTCTCCGCTCGTACCACGCGCGGAACTTTTCGTATGTCGCGAAGAGCGCGGGCGCGTCGGGGTGATAGACGCCTACGGCGGGCATCGCTTCCGGCGCGGCGACTTTAACTCGGTCGAGCGCAGGGCGCGGCGCGTAATGCTTCGCCGCGTAGAGGAGCATCGAGCGGACGTTGGCCGGCGTCGGCTGTAGGAAGTAGCAGAAGAGTTGCAGGTAGTGCTTCGCGTCGCGCAGGCGTCCGGCCGGGGGGACGAGTTTGAGTAGCGCGGGCAGACGCTCGATGAGTTTCAGGTATTGCGTGTGACGCGAGCCGCGCCGCGCGCGCGTCCGACGCACCTGCTCGCCCATCCACGCCGCGACGCCTCGCGCTAACCCCCGCGCCTTCCCCTCCCCGCGCGCCCCGCGCACGTCATCGTCGCGCGCCTCGACGCCGAAACTCAGTTTCCCCATGCGCGTGCGACGCATGAGGTCGGGCATGCAGTTAATGACGACGACGGCGCGCAGAGTCGCGCGATGAAGCTCTAGGAGTTCGATGAGACGTGCCGCGTTCTCGCCGTCGGTGACGTGGAAGACGAACGCAAGCTCGCTCTCGCCGAGGTCGCGTTCGGCCTCGCGCCACGCCTCGTCGTCGAGCGGCGCGCCCAAGTTGTGCGCCGCGACTTTCAGTCCGAGCGCGTGCTCGCGGTTAATCTCCCGCTCCGCCTCGCGCAAAGGCGCAAGCAAGCTCGAACCGACGAAGAATAGAGTGACCTTCATTTCACCGAATGTTTGCCGCGCCGAAGCGCCGCGTTAAATTTTCTTTCGACGGCGCGTGGGCGCATTCAGATTCGTGCCGGTGGCCGCGCCGGCTCGCCGGACGGTTTCGGCGGGGCCGGCGGCTCTTCGGCCGACGGCTCCCCGAATACTTTCTCCTCATCCATCCGCTTTATCGCCCGCTCGGTGAGTGTGCCCGACAGGGCCTCGGCCACCATATTTATCTCCTCGAACATTACCGGCGTCTTAGTCAGCAATTTCTGCCCGAGGGGCGTCTCGTAAAAGTTGAGGAGGTCGTGAATCTCCTTCCCCGTAAAATGCCTGTTGTAGATGGGTAGGAGCAACTCGGCGAAGTCGAGGGCGTCAACTTCCTCCCGCATAATCTCCAGCGCCCTCGGCGGTAGCTCGTTGAAGAAAGGTAACTGCTTCAGGTTCTCGAACGACATGTTGACACCGACCGTCGCCATCTCGTCCGTTCTGGTGAGCTTCATCAGCTTGCGGATGTTTTGCTCCTTCACCGCTTCGACGTCACCCCCCGTAGCGGCGATGACGAGGTCTTCGGCGCGGTAGCCAGAGATGATAGCGAAGGGGCGCTGCTCGACGTTCGCGCCGAGGTCGAGCTTGACGCGCTTGGGGACGCGCTCTTGCACGTAGTGGACGAGCGAGGCGAGCGTAATCTCGCCGTTACGCGCGGCCCCGCCCTTCATCCCCTCGACGAGCGCCCACGTGAAGTAGCCCTGCTTCATCTCGCTGTACTCGAAAGCGGGGTGGCCGACGGCCGTGGCGTAGAGGGTGGCGAAGGCGCGGATGCCTTCGTTGCGCCGCTCGAAGTCGAAGGCGCGCGTAAACGTCGGGCTGAGCGGCGTGACGGCCTCTGTGCTCCGCCCGCGCGGATTGTTGCGGCAGGCGTCGAGCAGCATGACGACCTGACCGACGCCGATCCGCTCGATTGAGCCTTTCATCTGCGTGACGTTGATGGCCGTCTGCTCAAGCAAATCCACGTCGTCGTTGACCTGCGCGTCCGAGGGCAGTAGAAACGCCTGCTGATCGCGCTCGATGCCGTGGCCGGAGAAGGCGACGAGGAGCAGCCCGTCCTTCGGCACGAGGCTCTTCATGTTGGAGAGTTTTCTGAGGATGTTACCGCGCGTCGGCTTGCGCTCTTCGGGCTGGTCGGAGGCGAGGACGGTGATCTGGTCGGCGTCGAAACCGGCGTAGCGGACGAGCGCCTCGCGCAGAGCTTTGGCGTCGTTGCTCGCCCCTTTGAGCGGCGTGAGCTGGTTGTCCTCGTAGGCGTCAATGCCGATGATGAGGGCGAAACGTTTGGGGCCGCTCGGCCACCCCGCCGTCGCGGAGGATTGCCCGACCGTCACGTCCTTCGCCGGGGGCGCGGGCGTCGGACTCTCTTTCGCCGAAGCTATTGTTTGGCCTGCGGCGACGCCCGAGAGGGCACAACCGAGGGCGATGAGGAGCAGCGCTGTGAGAATTTTTTTGAAGAGTGGGGGCTTCATAACCTTCATCTCCTTACGTTTCAAGGGGGGCGGGGATTTACCCCGTTGCATGAACGCTGCGCGCGCTGAGTTCTTGCCGGGCATACGGCCACTCACGCCACGCCCTCGATGCGGTCTTCGAGACGCGCGAAGGCGTTCCGAAGTCGCTCGACCATCTCGCCCTCCGCGCGCCAAAGGCCGCGCCCCTGCGCTTCGAGCAGACGCGCGACGAGCGAGCGCGCCGAGTGCGGGTTCAGCTCGCCGAGACGCTCCAACATCTCTTCGTCGAGGACGAAGGTGCGCGCGACCTCCGTGTAGACCCAGTCGTCGACGGCCTCGGCGGTCGCGCTCCACCCGAAGGTGTTCGTCACGCGGTTCTCGATTTCGGCGACGCCGCGAAAGCCGTGGCGCAGCATCCCCTCGTACCACTTCGGGTTCAGAGTCTTGGCGCGCGTCTCCAAACGAATCGTCTCTTCGAGCGAGCGAATCTTCGCCTCGCGCGCCAGCGCGTCCGACAGATAGATTCGCGGGCGCTCGCCCGCTCGGCTCTCGACGGCCTTCGAGACGCCGCCCAAGTACTCGAAGTAATGGTCAACGTCGGTGACGCCAATCTCGAACGAGTCGAGATTCTGATACGTCGCCTCCACGGTCGCGAGCGCGCTCGTCAACGCGCCGCGCGCCTCGCGCCCTTCGAGCGCGCCGCCCGACGCCGAGCGGCCGTAGGCGAAACACTTGCGCGTGACGAAGAGGTCGCCGAGCGCGTCTGAGTCGTCCCACTGCGAGTCGAGCACCATGAAGTTGACGTTCGTGCCGTAGTTGCCCGGCGCGTTCGAGAAGACGCGCAAGGAAGCCTCTTCGCGCGTGCAACTTTCCGCGCGCACGCGCTCCTCGATGTTCGCTCGCACGAAGTTCATCTCCGGCGGCTCGTCGAGCGCGGCGACGCACTTGACGGCCGCGTCGAGGAGACTCATCGTCGCGCCGAAGAGGTCGCGGAAGATTCCCGAGACCGTCATCACAACGTCAATGCGCGGGCGGCCCAACTCT
>DASUNL010000402.1:0-2692 GCA_036277175.1 Pyrinomonadaceae bacterium
GTGCTTATGAAAATCAGCTACAAATGGCTTCGCGAACTGACGCCCGTCGCGCTCGCGCCCGAGGAATTGGCCGAGCGTCTGACGATGGTCGGGCTGGCCGTGGACGCGGTCGAGCGCGAGGGCGACGACTTCGTGCTCGAAATCGACCTCACGTCGAACCGCCCCGACTGCCTGTCGCACCTCGGCGTCGCGCGCGAGGTCGCCGCCATCACCGGCGCGAAAGTGCGCTTGCCCGATGTGGAGACGCGAAAGGTCGAGGGGCGCGCGGCCGACTCCACCTCCGTCCGAATCGAAGCCCCGGAGCTGTGCCCGCGCTACGCGGCGCGCGTCGTGCGCGGCGTGAAGATTGGCCCGTCGCCCGCGTGGCTCGTCGAGCGCCTGACGGCCATCGGGCAGCGCCCCATCAACAACGTCGCCGACATCACCAACTTCGTCATGCACGAGCTGGGGCAGCCGCTCCACGCCTTCGACCTCTCGACGCTCGCCGAGCGGCGCATCGTCGTCCGCCTCGCGCGCGAGGGCGAGAAACTCAAAACGCTCGACGGCGTGGAGCGCACGCTCGACAGCAAGATGCTCGTCATCGCCGACGCCGCGCGAGCCGTCGCCTTGGCGGGCGTGATGGGCGGCGCGGAGACAGAGATTACAGACGCGACGACCGACGTGCTCATCGAGAGCGCGTACTTCGACCCGGCGTCTGTGCGCCGCACGGCGAAGGTCTTGGGGCTGCACACGGAGGCGTCTTACCGCTTCGAGCGCGGGACTGATTACGAGGGCGTGCGCCGCGCGCAGGATCGCTGCGTCGCGCTCATCACGGAGCTTGCGGGCGGAGTGGCGACCGAGGACGCCGTGGACGTCTACCCCGCGCCGCCGCAAAGTCAGACGGTCAGTTTTCGCCCCTCGCGCGTCGTTCGCCTGACGGGTTTGGATGTGCCCGCCGAAGAGAGCGCGCGCATCCTCTCCGCGCTCGGTTTCGGGCGCGCGGACGGCGACGGTGACGCCGCGACGGTTAGCGGCGCTCCTTCGGCCGGCGAGGCTTCGACCCGCTACGTTGTGCCTTCGTGGCGCGTGGACGTTGGACTTGAAGAGGATTTGGTCGAGGAGGTCGCGCGCCACTTCGGCTACGACAAGGTGACTGACGCTTTGCCCGCGTCGGGCGCGTCAGGCGAGTACCGGCGCGGCGAGCACGGGCGGCGCGCCGCCAAACGTGCGCTCGCCGCGCTCGGCTTCGACGAGGCCATCAGCTTCAGTTTCATCGACGCCTCGGCCGAGGGCCGCTTCGGTCTTCTGCCGGGAGTCGAAGAGGCGCTCGCGCGTGGCGACGGCGAGTTCGTCCGACTGTCGAACCCGGTGCTCGATGGCGTCACGCTCATGCGCCCGACGCTTCTGTCGGGCTTGCTCGACGCAGTCCGACACAACTTCAACCACGGCACGCGCGACGTGCGTCTGTTTGAGATGGGTCGCGTCTTCTGCGGCGGCCCGGCCGACTCGGAGTTGCCTTACGAGCGCGAGGCTTTGGCGCTCGTCTTGACGGGCGGGGCGCGCGAAGAGGGTCGCGCCGAGGGGCCGCGCGCGCTCGACTTCTACGACCTCAAAGGCGCGTTGGAAGCTGCGGCCGACGCTTTGAACGCCGGAGCGTTGGAGTTCGAGCCGGCCGACGTGAAACACCTGCGCGCGGGTCAGTCGGCGCGCGTCCGCTTCGGCGGCAACGCCATCGGGACGCTCGGAAGGCTCGACGATGAGACGGCCGCCCTCTACAAGTTCCGCCAGCCGGTCTTCGTCGCCGAGGTTGACTTCGCTTCGCTCGTCGAGGCTGGGGAAGCGCCCGCGCGCTACGCGCCGCTCGCGCGCTACCCTTCGGTCGTGCGCGACGTTTCACTTCTGGCCGCGCGCTCGCGGACGTTCGCCGAGATGCGCGGCGCGGTGCTCGCGCTCGGATTTGAAGAGCTTCGCGGCGTGACGCTCGTCGACTCTTACGAGGGCGAGCAGTTACCCGCAGACAAACGCTCGCTCACACTCCGCGCCGAGTATCGCGCCGACGACCGCACGCTGCGCGACGAGGAAGTGGACGCGATGCACGCCCGCGTCGTCGGCGTCCTTGGCGAGCAGTTCGGGGCGCAACTGAGGGGATAAAGCGTTCAGCTTTCAGCCGTCAGCGTTCAGCTTTTAATTCACGGCCGCACGCCGCGACTTACGTTGACGCAGAGCCTCGAACGTCAAAGTTTTCCGTCTTTAAGCTGATAGCTGAAGGCTGACTGCTGACGGCTATTTTGGGTCTTGCGCTCGGCCGACTTAAGAAGCATAATCGGTCGGCAATTTTGACGCTCCTGACGTTTGAGGTGAGACGATGGTCGGTTTGACTGGACTGGAAAAGTTTTCACACCTTGAAGACAAAATCTACCGCACCATCGAGCTTACGAAGACGCTCCGGCAGGAGAAGGACGCCCTTGAGCGCGAGGTCTCGTCCGTGCGCCGCGAGCTAGGCACGCTGCTCGACGAGAAGGAGCGGCTCGAAACGCAGGTCGAGCGCCTGCTCGCCGAGCGCGACACGATCCGCATGAAGGTCGAGGCCATGCTCGACGCCATCGCCGTGCTCGACCCCGAGGCCGCCGAAGTGATGCGCAAGTGAAGCCGCCAGTGAAGCCCCTCAAGTGAAACCCGGTCAGTCGAAGCCCGGAGGATAAGAGAAAGATGA
>DASUNL010000403.1:0-14688 GCA_036277175.1 Pyrinomonadaceae bacterium
ACGTCTCGGCGCGCCGCCCACTCATGGTCACGACAAAGAAGAGCGCGAAGAAGAAGCCGACGACGTCGAAGCCCGCCGCCAAGGCGAAGCCTGCGAAGAAGCCTGTCGGAGCGAAGTCCGCGAAGAAGAGCGCGGGCGCGAAGAAGACGGGGAAGGAAGCGAAGACTAAAGGCGTCGCGGCGAAATCTACAAAGGTCGCGGCGAAGGCGACGAAGGTCGCGGCGAAGTCTCAGGCGGGCGGCGCGGCGAAGGCGAGAGAGTCGGCCGCGACGAAGGCGTCGAAGCGGCGCGCGTTTGACCCGGCCGACGGCGTGCGCGAGTTCGCCGAACATGAGGCGCGCGGGCACGCGGCACGCTACGAGGCGCAGCTTTGCCTCGCCTGCATCTTCGAGCTTTTCACCAAACAGTTCGGCGTCGCCCCGCGCACGGCCTTCTCCGAAATCAAACGCTACGCGCCGCCCGTCGAAGAGTTGACGACGCGCAGTCCCGCGCGCCCCTACTTCGTCTCCGCCGAACGAAACCCGCGCTGCCCCTACTGCGATTCCGTCAAACGCTGGCACGCGCGCATCACGACCTACCGCGTCGAGACCGACAAGTCTTCGGACGCCGCGCGCCGCGCGATGGTCAAGAAGCTCCCGAAGGCGGAAGAGCAGTTCGCCACCGTCGAGCGCAAGACGACGGCGCAGGCGGTCTTCTACGAGTGGCTCGAAGATTTGGGTCGCGGGCTTGATTTCGAGGACGACCGGGCGTGGATGTTGGACGCCACGCGCGCCTACCTCGAACGGCGCGAGCCGAAGACCGACTGGGCCGCCGCGTTCGAGACGGTGCGCGCCGTCCGCCGCTCGCAGAGGCTCGCGGAAGGTTGGGAGCAGGACGGGGCGCGTCTCTTTCTCGCGCCCCCGCTCTACAACGACCTCCTGCTCGTGCAGTACCTCGTCAGCCGCTCGCACCGCCACGGCGGGCGCACCTTCGAGGGGCGTCTGACGCTGCCGGAGCTCGTCCGACGGATGCGCTACTCCGGACACCTCGACGCGCAGGGCATCACCGAGCGCGACCAGTTTGAAGTCCTCGAAAAGCTCGTCGAGCAACTGACCGGCGGCGAACGCCCCGTCAAGCTGCTCTACATCATTGACCGCCGCGACCTCCTCGACAAGGTCAAGGACGTTTACGCGCGCTACGCCGCTTAAGAGAAGCGGTCAGCAATCAGCTTTCAGCTTTCAGCCAAACAAAAACGCTGAGTGCTGAGTGCTGACTGCTGACCGCTTCTCCTCACCTCTGCATCTTGTTGAAGTGGAGGCGCACACGTTTGACGAGCGAGATGTCCCACAACTCGAAGACGGCGTAGCGGGCGTTCTCAAGTTTGGTCAACTCGTAGACGCCGGCCTTGGCCGTCGCCTTCGCGTCGCCCGAACGCTCGTCGAGGTAGCGTTGCGCCTCCGCAATCGTCGGCTGCCGCTCGACGGCCGGGCCGCTCAAAGCCTCGACGACATACGACTTCAAAAGCTTCGGCCAGTACCTCTGAAATAGCGTCGGGCTGGCGAACTGGTCGACCCAGATTAGCTCGCCGCCGCGCGCGACGACGACGCCGACGACGTCCGCCCCCGTCACCTCACGCTGCAAGGCCGAGACGTAGTCGTCCATCGTCGCGCGCACCTTCTCGCTTGAGTAGACCATCTGGTAAGTGTCCGTGCTGTTCGACGTGCCGAGGCTCGCGTTGTTCTTCGAGACCTCCGACCAGACCTCGCCCTGCTCCTTCTTGTCCTGCGCGGCGGCGCGCAGCTTCGGGTGCGAGATGGCTCCGAGGCTGGAGAAGTTTTCCGCCGGCGCGGCGGCGACGACGCCCGGCGCGGGCGCGCCCATCTCCGTGCCTTCCGAAGCGGACACGCGCTCGTTGCGGCTCGACCAGCGTCCGTGCTCGACGCAGAAGACGCTCAGGGAGACGGGGACGCTGATGGCCGGGACGACCAAGTCCTCCTCGACGATGCGATCCTGCTTGCCGCCGACGATGACCTCGCCCGCGAGCAGTAGAAGCTTCTTGCCCGACTTGTTGACGAGCGCGAGTTCGTTGACGGACGCGCCGCCGCCGCCCGCGACGTTGTTGCTGACCTGCACCTGCTGCTGTTGCCTCGCCCGCGTCGTCTGTCGCGGCTGGCGTCGAGCCATCTGGCCCTCGCCGCCGCGCTCTGTGATGACGACCGTGCCCGCGCGCAAGCCCTCGTCAAGCGTGATGTAATCATTCGTCGCCGGCGGCGCGACCCGGCCGTGGATGGGGTAGAGCGTGAGGTTTTTGTAGGCGACGGGACGGCCGACCTGATACTGGCGTCGGACGGGTCGCGGCCCGTGGATGCTCGGCCCGTGCGCGCGCGCGGGCGCGTTCGCGAAGGGTAGTATCAGGGCGGCCGCGAAGAGCAACGCCGACGCCGAAAGAGTGGCGAGCGCGCGGATTGAACCCGGACGTGAACTCATAATCTTGCCTCCTCAAATTGTCTTTACGGTGCGTGCGCGGCCCGCCTCGAAAAAATTTCCGTGGCGTCGGGGCGAGGCTTAAAAGACCCGTTCACTCAAACGCACGTCCGCTCCGGGGCTTTGACGGACGTTCGGGCGCGAAAGACCGCGTATGGCGGATGAACGCGGGCGAGGCTCGTTTATTGCGCGGGGCCTCGGAAGTTTTGTTGTGCGTGCGCGGCGGCGGGTTCGCCCGCGCGCTGAAGCGTCGGGGTGAAAGAGTTTACGAAGGACGTAGGTGAAAGAGCTTTCTTCCGCGTCTAGCGACGGTCGGCGAGGTTTTGCGTCTCGGCCGCGTCCGCGTCACGCGCGGCGGGCGTCTCTTCGAGGAGGCGCGTCGTGCCCTCGCGCAGAGAGGCTTGGACGGGGCGCTGTCTCGCGTCAAGCTCGCGCGTCGGCGTCTGCGCGCGCGCGCGGAGCGAGGCTGCCGACGAAGCGGGCGCGTCGAGTTCGGGCGGGTTGAGCGTGCGGTACATGCGTCGCAGTCCGGCGAAGAGTCCGAGCCAGCCGAGCGCGCCGAGCAGGAGGGCCGCCCACGCGAACTCGCGGGCGCGCCCCAGCCAGTCGAGCCAAGCGGCGACGGCCGCGAGCGTGGCGGCGAGGAAGAGGAGCGCGCCGATGGTCGTCAGTTGGAAGCTCGCGCACGTCCCGGCCGTCACGCGCAGCACCTCGAACTCCGTAGGCTCGTCGCGGCCCGCCGGTGCGCCGCACTGACGGCAGAAGCGTGAGCCTGCCGACGCCTCCGCCCCGCACGCGACGCACGAGGCGCGGCCCGCGCGCAAGGCCGCGAGCGCGACGGCGGCCTCGGCCTCGCGCGTCAAGGTTTGACGGCCGCTCGCCGAGAGCAGAGGGTGTTTGAGACGGTAGTAGAAGGTGACGCGCGCCGAGCCGGCGCTCGCCGCCTTGACGGCGACGCTTAGGGCGACGGGGTAGTCGAGCACGTTGTTCGACGTGTGTATGCGCGCGGCCAAACCGCGTGCGCCGCGCCGCGCTTCGAGAGGGTCGCCGCCGAGGACGTGATAGCCGAGCGTTTCGAGCGCCTCGCCCAAGCGCGCCGCCGCGCTCTCCGGCTCGCCCGCCACGACGCGCGTCAGGAAGTGCTCGGCCCCGCCGCTCGAAGCAGACGACGCGGCAGGCGTTGACGCCGTCGTTGAAGAAGAAGACGCCGCCGTCTCCTGCTCCGCGCTCAAACTCTCCACCTGCGTCTCGTCCACACTCGTCCTCCCACGCGGCGCGCGTTCCGCTTCCCTCTAATCTTTGGCCGGGGCGAGGTCGGACATCTCTCGGACGTTTCCGGTCTTGGCGATGTGCTCAATCGCTGCTTCGGCGCGCGGCGCGACTTCGCCCGCGCGCGGCTCGCGCCGGTAGCGGTGCGTGACGGGGCGTCGGCGGCCGATGCCGATGGCGTGGCGCGAGATGATGAGCGTCGGCGGGAGTTGACGCCGCTTGAACTCGTTGGCCGGTGACTCGACGAGGTTCAGCACGCGGTAAACCAATTCCGCGTCGTTGCCCGCCGCGACTATCTCTTCGGGCGTCGCCTTGCGCTCGAAGTAGAGGCGCAGTATTGGGTCGAGCTTGTCGTAGGGCGGCAAGGTCTGGTCGTCGAACTGGTCGGGCGCAAGCTCGGCCGACGGGCGCTTGTTGATGATGGCCCACGGGACGACCTCGCCGTCACGGTTGAGGTGTCGCGCGAGCTTGTAGACTTCGGTCTTGAGCACGTCGCCGATGACGGCGAGTCCGCCGTTCGTGTCGCCGTAGAGTGTGCAGTAGCCGAGCGCGAGCTCCGACTTGTTGCCGGTCGAGAGAAGCAGACGCCCCTCGGCGTTCGAGATTGACATCAGGATGTTTCCGCGCAGGCGCGACTGCAAATTCTCGGCCGCCAAGACTTCCCCGCCGCGCGTCGGCTTGTTCAGTTTCAACTCCTTCGTCAAAACCTCGAAGGCATCGCTGATGGGGTGCTCGATGACGGGCATCCCCAAATTCTTGCCGAGCGCGACCGAGTCATCGATGCTCCCGCGCGAGGAGAAGGGCGACGGCATCATCACGGAGAGCACGTTCTCCGCGCCGAGCGCCTCGCACGCGAGCGCGGCGACGACGGCCGAATCGATGCCGCCCGAGAGTCCGAGCACGGCGCGTTTGAAACGATTCTTGTGCGCGTAGTCGCGTATGCCGAGGATGAGCGCGCGGCGGACGGTCTCGATGTCGTCACCGGGCAGACACGTCTCGTCGGCCACGCCGCAGTCGAGCGAGACCGTTCCGACGAATTCCTCGAAGGGCGGCGCTTGGAGGATGATGTCGCCGCGACAGTCGGTGACGAGCGACGCGCCGTCGAAGATGATGCCGTCGTTTCCGCCGACGAGGTTGACGTAGACGATGGGTAGACCCGAGAGGCGCGAGCGGTGCGCGACCATCGAGCAACGCTGCCCCATCTTCCCCTTGTTGAAGGGCGAGGCGTTCGGCGAGACGAGCACGGTCGCGCCCATCGCGATTAGCTCGTCGGCCGGGTCGTTCTCGTAAAGCCGCTCGCGCCAGAAGGTCTTATCGTTCCAGAAGTCTTCGCAGACGGGGACGCCGACGCGCTCGCCGCAGACCTCGAAGAGCCTGCGCTCGGAGGCCGGGACGAAGTAGCGCGGGTCGTCGAAGACGTCGTACTCGGGGAGCAGGGTCTTGTCCGCGAAGCCGACGAGTTGTCCGTTCGAGATGACGGCGGCCGAGTTGTAGAGCTTGCGTCCCGAGGGCGCGGCCGGTTGTCCCGTCGGGCGGACGGTGCCGACGACGGCCGTGATTCCAACGGTCGCGCGGATGACGGGTTCGAGCGGTTCGAGTGATTGCTGCGCCACGTCGCGGTCTAGAAACCAGTCGAGCGACGTGTAGCCTTGGACGGCGACTTCGGGCAGCACGACGAGGTCAGACTTCTCCCGCCGCGCCTGCTCGATGGCGGCGATGATGCGTCTGGTGTTCCCCTCGTAGTCGCCGTTGGTCGTGTTGATCTGCCCGATGGTGACGCGCATCTGTTCCCCTGCGACCTCCGTTTGAGCGCAAGGATAACGGAAAAGCCGTGGGATTAAAACAGGGTGCGGCGACGAGCGGCGCGGCCGTCTCGTCACGCGCGCGTGACTTCATCGTTGCGGCTCGTCGGTCGCCGCCGCGTTTAATTCGCGTCGGGGAGTCGGCGCGCGTTGATGTTCGCCCTTCGGGTCTTGAGCAGGAGGCCCGTGACCGCGCCGCGCTCGTCGCGCGCGAAGGTGACGGTCGCGGTCGTTTCGGAGATGAGGAACTCCGTCGGCGTCTGCGCGACGAGCTTGAGCTTGCCGGGCCGGAGGGGCGACTCGATGAAGAGTGCGCCGCCTTCGAGCGTGACGTTGATGATGACGTTCGGCGCGACGGCCGGGTCGCCCTCGTAACGCCCGGCGTAAGTTTTGAGGACGGCCGCGTCGACCTTCGCGGCGACGGGCGCGCTCATCCGGTCGGCCAAATAAATCTCGGCCACGCGGCGCGCGAGCGGCCCGACCTCGATTTGCGCGTTGTTCGACAGGACGACGACGGCCGCGCGCGCCGAAGGGTAGCGACGAAACGCCGTGCGGTAGCCGAGATATCCGCCGTCGTGCCCGAACACGTCGAGGTTGTTGTGTTTGCCCAAAACCCAGCCGAACCCGTAAGGGGCGAGAGTCCCGTCGTTGAGCTTCGACGGAGTGAGAGCCTGCGCCATCGTCTCGGCCCGCACGAGCTTGCCCGACTCAATCGCCTCGGCCCACTTCGCCAAATCCTCGGCCGTCGTGACGACGCCCTTCGCGCCGTAGATGAGTGCGTCGGAGAGGTATTCAAACTTTTGGAAAGAGCCGTCGCCGGGCGCGTAGCTCGGCGCGAGTCGCTCGACCTTCGGCCGCGTCTCGTCCCAGATGACGGTGCGCGTCATGCCGAGCGGCGCGAAGATGTTTTCCGACATGAACTTTGAGAACGACTGGCCCGAAGCCCGCTCGACGACGAGCGCGAGGAGCACGTAGGCCGAGTTGTTGTACTCGAACCTCTCGCCCGGCGCGGAGCGCGCCGACGGCTCGCCCCACATCAACTTGAGCAGCTCTTTCGACGTCGGCTCGTAGCCCGGCTTAAACCAAATCGGGTTAATCACGTCGACGAGTCCCGACGTGTGCGTGAGTAGATGCCTGACGGTCACCTTCCGCGCGTAGGCGGGCGCGTCGGGGAAGAACTTGGTGACGGGGTCGTCGTAACTGAGCTTGCCGCGCTCGGCGAGCATCATCACGGCCGTCGCCGTGAAAGGCTTCGCGAGCGAGGCGAGGTCGAAGGCCGTCTGCGGCGTGACCGGCTCTTTCGCATCGAGCCGCGCCAGCCCGTAGCCCTTACTGTGGACGACCTGTCCATCACGGACGACGAGGACGGCGACGCCCGGCGCGCCTTCTCGCGCGACGGTAGCGACGAGCGCGTCCACCTGCGCGGAGGGCGACGCGGGAACGGCCGCCGTAGGCTGCTGCGGAGGCGCGGGAGTCGCGGCCGGTGCGGGTTGCTGCGCGGCCGATGCGTTCGGCGTCGGAGTCGCGTGCGCGTCGAAGGCACGCGGCGCGAGTGCGGTCAGCACGACCAACGCGAGTGTGAGTAAGAGCTTCATACGAGGTTACGGGTTGGGATTACGGACTGAGTTTACAGCGTCTCGCGTCATACGTGCGCGCGTCGTCAGACGGTGGCCGCCGACCCCGTCGCCCTCTTGCGGAGCACCCACCAGAGGTGTACGGAGAACCAGACGAGAAGGCTCAAGATCTGCGCGACGATGATGGAGAGGTTGGGGTAGGCGGGCGGGCCGGACGCAATCACCATGAGCGTTATCAGCGCGACGATGAGGAGCGTCGTGATGACGAGAGCCGCGCGGACGGCGCGCACGCCCTCCATGAATCTCGGGAGCGTGAGGATGAGGAAGACGACGTTGAAGAGGACGCCCGTCGAGATGAGCGCGTCGATGAGGCTGTTGACGAAGCCGGGCATCGCCTCGCGGTTGCGCACGTAGAGCGGCGCGGCGACCAGAAGGGCGAAAGCGTATGCGAGCAGCGCCAAGACGACCGTCCGTAAGATTCTCATCAGTCCGCCTCCTCTTGTGATTGCGTCAACGCGCTCGCGCGCGGCCGTGTGTGCGAGATCGAAGAGCGTCTCGCGCCAGACGCGCGCGAGCGCCGCGCGTCCCTTCGTCCGCGACTCGTCGCGGCAGCGTTCGGCGAAGACCAGAAGCATCTCGCGCCCGTACTCGCGCCGGAACGCGCGCGGGTAGGCGGCGAGTAAAATCGCGTAGAGTCGCCGCGACAGTTGCGCGCCGCCGCCGCCCGCGCGCCCCGCGTCCGCCGTCCCTCCGTCGCTCGCCCTCATCAAAGGCTTCGTCCCCTTCACTTTTTTTAAGTGCGCGTGAGCAGGTGCTTGGCGCGCGCCGCCGCGACGAGGCGCGCGAGGCGCTGGGCCTCGGCCGTCGCGACGCGGCGTCCGAAATCGGTCAGACGATAGTAGCGGCGTCGCTCGTCGTCGGCCTCGGGGTCGGGCCGCTCGTCCGACTCTTCGATGACGCCCTCGTCGAGCATCCGCTTAATCGAGCCGTAGAGCGTCCCCGGCCCGAGACGCACCGAGCCGTCGGTGCGCCCCTCGACCTCCTTGATGATGCCGTAGCCGTGCCGCTCGGCGTCGGCCAAGGCCAAAAGGATGTGGAAGACCGCCGGGGTCAGAGGCAGAAGCTCGCCCGGCTCGCGTCCGGCCATCAAGGAAGACCGCCTTTCGTCAAACGAAAACTATATCGGACGGCGATACAGTATATCGTCGTCCGATACATGTCAACCTTTTTATTTCGGGTCGTCGTTCGAGGGCTTCGGGCGCGTCTCAACGGAAGTCTTTGATGAGGACGAGGTCAGTCGTGGCCGTGCCGCGCGCGGCGGCGAGCGTGCGGCCGTCGCGCGACCAAGCGAAGCGGTAGATGATGTCAGACTTCCAGTCGGTCAGTTGTCGCGGGCGTCCCCCGTTCAGAGGCAGACGCCAGATGTTCGAGACGCCGTCCGTGGTGACGACGTAGTCAATCGCCTGACCGTCGGGCGACCAGTCGCGCGTGTCGTGCATGTCTTCCGGCTGGTCGAACGAGCGCAATTCCTCGCCGGTCTCGGCCGAGAAGAGATAGATTTTGATGGTCGCGTTCGGCTCGGGAGGCTGGTGGGTTGAGAAGATAGTCTTCCCGTCGGGCGACAGACGCACGTAGCCGACCTTGTCGCCCAACACCTTGACCGGCTCGCCCCCTTCGACCGGGACGCGCCAGACGGCGGGGCGGCCCGTCTCGTCGCGCGTGATGTAGTAGACCCACTGCGAGTCGGGCGACGGTTGCAGGCCCATCGTCTGATTGCCGTCGACGTTGCGCACGAGTTCGCGCGCGTTGCTGCCGTCGGCGTTCATGCGCCAGATGCCCCACCCGACGCCGCGGTTGGTGCGGAAGAGTATGTAGCGGCCGTCGGGCGTCGTCGTCGCGCCGCTGTCGGTGTAGGGGTCGAAGGTTAGCTGACGCGCGTTCGTCCCATCGGCGTCCGTCACCCAGATGTCGGTGTTGCCGCTCGCGTCCGAGTCGTAGACGACACGCCCGTCGGGGAGCCAAGAGATTCCGGCGAAGCCGTTCGAGCCGTCGCTTGTGAGTTGGCGCGCGCGCGCGAGGTCGGCCGACGGGGCGAGCCAGATGTTGGCGGTGTCGCGCCCCTGCTTGGCGAGGAGCGTCTTCGAGTCGGCGGTGAGACTGACGCCCACGTAGTTGTTGAGGTCGTTCGTAATCTTCTGCGCGCGGCCCTCGGGGAAGGAGACGTACCAGACTTGCGCGGGCGTGCTCGGCAGAGACGCGCGGTCGCGCGCGTTGACGATGAGGCCGCTCGCGTCCGAGAGCCACGCGAGGCTGCCGAGGACGCGCCAGCGTTCGGCCGAGACCTTCGTCACCTTGCGGTTGGAGACCGAGACCGCGTCGAGGTTGACGTAGTAGCCTTCCTCGTCCGTGCCGTTGACGACGTAGGCGATGGTCTTCCCGTCGGGCGACCACGCGGGGCTGTCGATGCGTTGCGGGAGTTTGTAAGAGGCGAGCGTCTCTTCGCCGCTCCCGTCGGAGTTGGCGACGACGAGCAGGTCTTCGCCGTCCTTCGGCATGTGGCGGCGGAAGGCGAGGCGTCGGCCGTCGGGCGAAAGCGTCGCGGCCGAGTCAATGTCGTAGACGAGCTTCTGCGGGTCGTCGCCCATCAGAGAGACGCGGAACAACTCGCGGAAGAGTTGGCCGCGCCTGCCCGCGACGTAGTAGACGTAACTGCCGTCGTGCGAAAAGGTCGGCGGCCCGAGCATGAAGATGTTCGGGTCGGGCGGGATGAGCATCCGCTCGCTCGTCGTCGCGAGTTGACGCAGGCGCAGGCTGTGACGCCCGCCCTCCCAGACGATGCGCGCCGCGTACTTGCCGTCGGGCGAGATGGCGGCCGAGTTGGTCGCGCCGCTCGCCGTCAGCTTCGTCAGCTTCATCGAGCTGAGCGAGGCGAAGGGCGCGCGCTCGCCCGTCTGGTGCAGACGATTCCTGAGACGATAGCCCGCGACGGCGAGTCCCGCGACGAGCGCGACCGCGAGCGCGCCGACGACCACCTTGCGAAGCCCGCGACCACGGCCGGCGCTTCCCCCGAACTCCGCGCTCGGCGACTCGGGCGCGGCGAGAGTGTCGGACGAGCGCACGGTCGTCTGCGGTCGCGCGGGGAGCGTGCGCGCCAACAGCGCGCCGCCGCCGGCCGAACGGGTCGCGCCCTCGCCGCTCGGCACGCTCGACACGTCGGGCGAGACGGTCTGGTCGAGATGCACGCCCGCGTCGAGCCGCCGCTTGAGCCTTTGCAGCTTCGCGTGCATCTGCTTCGCGGTCTGGAAACGCGCGTCGCGGTCTTTGTTGAGCGCGTCGTCGATAATCTCCTGCAAAGCCTCGGGCGCGTCCGCGAGAAAATGCGAGAGCGGCGGCGGCTCGTCGTCGAGTATCGAGACGATGGTGTGGCTCGCCGACTTCCCCTTAAACGGCAGATGCCCCGTCAGCATCTCGTAGAGCACGACGCCCAAGCTCCAAACGTCCGTGCGCGCGTCGACGTCTCCGCCCGACGCCTGCTCCGGCGACATGTAGGAGACCGTGCCCATCATCGTCCCCTCTTCGGTGAGGACGAGCGCGCGCGTCGCGGCCTCCGAGTCGACGCCGCTCGACGGGCGGCCCGCCAGTTTCGCCAGACCGAAGTCCAAGACCTTCACGTAGCCGTCGCGCCTGACCATGATGTTGTCGGGCTTGATGTCGCGGTGGACGATGCCGGCGGCGTGCGCGGCGACGAGCGCGGAGGCGACCTGCGAACAGACGTCCAAGACCTCGCCCAACTTCACGCGGTGCGACTTCAGATGCTCGCGCAAGGTCACGCCGTCGACGAATTCAGACGCGAAGTAGCGTTGGCCTTCGCCGGTCTGTCCGATGTCGTAGACGGTGAGAATGTTCGGGTGATTGAGCGCGGAAGCGGCCTTCGCCTCCTGCACGAAGCGACTCATGCGGCGCGGGTCGGCGGCGACTTCGTGCGGGAGAAACTTGAGCGCGGCCGGGCGGTCGAGTTCCGTGTCCTGCGCGAGATAGACCTCGCCCATCCCGCCCACGCCGATGAGCGACTGAATCTCGTAGCGTCCGATGCGTGTCCCGGCCTCAAGTGTCATGACGAGTTTTTGGATGCGCCGACGAACTACGGGACGGCCGCGCGGGCCGTCTTTAATCTTGAGAGTTTGAACGCGCGCGGCGGCGCGAATGTTTCCGCCCGTGACCGCCGCCGCCCGGCGTCTCGATTCTCACGCGCTCGCCCGCGCGAAGTTCCCGAGAGCCTTTCGCGTCGAGCCGGCGCGCGCGCCCCTCCGCGTTGACGAGAGAGTCTTTCCCCGCGCGTCCCTCTTCGCCGCCCGCGAGTCCGTAAGGGCCGCGACGCCTTCTATCGGCGAGCAGAGACATGCGCGCCGCGACTAACGTCTCAATCTCGCGCACGACGCCGTCGCCCCCGCGATGGCGTCCTCGCCCGCCGGAATTTTTGCGCAAGCGATACGCGCGCACGCGCAAGGGGTAAGCGTATTCGAGCGCCTCGGCGGGCGTGTTGAGACTGTTGGTCATGTGCGTGTGGACGCCCGCGACGCCGTCGTGCGCGGGCCGCGCGCCCATGCCGCCCGCGACCGTCTCGTAGTAGGCGAACTCGCGCCCCGTCCTTTCGTCGCGCCCGCCGATGGTCAGATTGTTCATCGTCCCCTGACTCGCCGCCGGGATGCGCGCGGGGATAGCGCGCGCGAGCGCGCGGAATAGCACATCGACGACGCGCTGCGAGGTCTCGACGTTTCCGCCCGCGACCGACGCGGGGTGCTCCGCATTCACAATCGTCCCGCGCGGCGCGACCACTTCAATCGGCTCCATCAGCCCCGCGCTCGCCGGAACTTCGTCCGAGCCGACGAGACAGCGGAAGACGTATGCGACGGCCGAGACGGTTATCGCCTCGACGGCGTTGACAGGCCCGGCGACCTGCGGCGCGCTCCCCTCGAAGTCGACGCGCGCGCGCTCGCCGCGAATCTCTATGCGGACGCGCAGAGCGATGTCTCGCGCGCCCGCGCCGTCGTCGTCGAGAAAGTCACGGGCCTCGTAAACTCCGTCGGGGATTTCGCGGATGGCGGCGCGCATGCGTCGCGCCGAATATTCGATGAGGTGCGCGGCGTACTCCGTGGCCTCTTCGCGCCCCGAGCGCGCGAGGATTTCGGCGAGCCGCGCCGCGCCCGTCCGCAGCGACCCGGCCTGCGCCTCGAAGTCTGCCCGCCGCTCCGACTCGACGCGGACGTTCGCCATCAAGAGCCGCATCACGTCCTCGACCACGCGCCCGCCTTGCACGAGACGCACGGGCGGGATGCGCAAGCCCTCGCCGTAGACGTCGGTCGCCATCCCCATCGAGCCGGGCGTCGCGCCGCCGATGTCGGCGTGGTGCGCGCGGTTGGCGACGTAGAAGATTGCGGACTCCGAATTTGAAATTTCAGATTTGCGTTTGATGACAGACTTGCTCTTGCTCGTCTTCAAATCCGCACTCCGCAACCCGAAATCCGCAATGTCTTCGGCGAAGACTCCGGCGACGAGCGTCACGTCGGGCAGATGCGTGCCCCCGGCGAAGGGGTCGTTGAGCACGACCACGTCGCCCGGCGCGAGCACAGTTTGTTCAAGCGCGGCGGCGACGGCCATCGGCATCGAGCCGAGGTGGACGGGCATGTGGTCGCCCTGCGCGATGACGCGGCCCTCCCCGTCGAAGACCGCGCACGAGTAGTCGCGCCGCTCCTTGATGTTCGGCGAGTGCGCCGTGCGCCTGAGCGCGACGCCCATCTCCTCGGCGACCGACGTGTAGAGAGCGCGATAGATTTCGAGCGTCGTCGGGTCGAACTGTCGTTTACGCTTCGTCATCACATCCCAAATCTCAAACAGACAAACTTGAAATCTCAAATCTGAGATTTTGAATCGCGCACCCTGTCCAACTTAATAACTTCTTCCTCACTCTAAGGCTCGATGATTAAGTTCCCGTGCGCGTCCGTGCGCGCGCGCGCGTCGGCGGGGACGAGCGTCGTCGAAGAGTATTCGGTGACGATGCAAGGGCTTTCGAGTCGCGCGCCCGCGCGCAACTCTTCGCGCGCGTAAACCGACACCTCGCGTCGCCCCTCCTCGAAATAAACGCGCGTGCGCCCCGAGGGCCGGGCCTCTCTATTATCCTCTAAACACCGCCGCGCGCGCTCGCGTGGCAACTTCTCGACCAGCCCCTCGGCGCGCACGCGGGCACTTACAAACTCGACCTCCGCGCCCGCGCCGCGACGGTAGCCGTAGCGCGCCTCGTGCGCGCGCTCGAAGCGTTCGACGAGCGCGCCGACCCCGTCGCCCGTCCACTCAACTTCCAACTCGAACGACTGCCCACGGTAGCGCGCGGCGACCGAGCGCGCGAGTCTCTGTCGCGCTTCGTCGAAACCTTCGCGGCGGAGCGCCGTGCGCGCCTCCGCGTCGAGTCGCCGGAACTCGCGTTCGAGCGCATTGAGTGAGCGCGAGTCCGAAGCGTCGAGCATCACCGTGCGGCTCAGGTCTTTGACCACGTCGGACTGAAGCGCGCCGTGCGCGGAGAGTGCGCCGGGCCGTCGCGGAACGATGACGCGCGGGATGCGCAGCGCGCGCGCAAGCTCGACGGCGTGCAAGCCACCCGCGCCGCCGAACGTGACGAGCGCGAAGGCGCGCGGGTCGTGCCCGCGCTCGACCGAGACGACGCGCAGCGCGCGCTCCATCCCGACGCCGACGACGCGCACGACGCCCAAGGCCGCCTCGACCGCCGAGACACGCCGCCCGCCCGCCGCGCTCATCTCGCGCGCGAGTCGCGTGAGCGCCTCTTCAGCGCGTCCCTCATCAAGCGCGAAGTCGCCGCCGAGCAGAGACGCGCCGCCGAAGCGTCCAAGGACGAGGTTGGCGTCCGTCACCGTCGGCAGAAGCGAGCGGCCGTAGGCGGCCGGGCCGGGGTCAGCGCCCGCCGACTCAGGCCCGACGCGCAAGCTTCCGCCCGCGTCAACGCGCGCGATGCTCCCGCCGCCCGCGCCCACGGTGTGAATGTCTAAGACGGGCACGGCCACCGGCAGAGATGCGACGACCGACTCGTTCGTCGGACGAACGCGCCCACGCGCGACGAGCGCCACGTCGGTCGAAGTCCCGCCCATGTCGAACGTCAGAAGGTCTTCAAACCCGGACGCGCGCGCCGCTTCGACCGCGCCGACCACGCCGCCAGCCGGGCCTGAAAGAATCGTCCGCACGGGTTCGCGCGCCGCGCTTCGCGCCGAGATGCTCCCGCCCGACGACTGCATGACGCGCAAGTTTCGGCCCGTCAGGTGCGACGAAAGGCGCGTCAGGTACGCGCCCATGAGCGGGCGCAGGTAGGCGTTGATGGTGACGGTCGAGGTGCGTTCGTACTCGCGGTACTCCGGAAGAATCTCGTGCGAGACGGAGAGCGGCACATGGGGCAGAGCGGAGGCGACGGCGCGCGCGACCCTGCGCTCGTGCTCGGGCCGCGCGAACGAGAAGAGCAGAGAGACGGCGACGGACTCGGGGCGCGCGCGCCGCAAGCGTTCGACTAAAGCGGCGAG
>DASUNL010000404.1:0-10144 GCA_036277175.1 Pyrinomonadaceae bacterium
CTGCAAAGAAGCGACCGGCTCGTGATGCGCGTCCGCGTCGGCGAGTCGGGCGGGGGGAGATATCTGCGCTGGCGCGGCGTGACGCTCGACCGCTTCGACGGGCGCACTTGGCGGCGCTCGTCTAACGAGAGCACGGTACACATGGGCGGCGGGCGCGAGCTTTTCCGGTTCGGCACGACCGAGCACCTGAATCGCCTGACCGAGCAGACATTCTTCGTCGAGCCGCTCGACACGCCCGTCCTGTTCGCGGCCGCGCGGCCCGTCGCCTTGCGCGGCGAGCTGGACTTCGTCAGGGTCTACGCGGAGGGCGGCACGCTCACGACGCGGCGCGGCGCGGGCGAGCGGATGAGCTACCGCGTCTACTCGGACACGGTCGGGCCGAGCGCCGACGAGCTGCGCGCGGACGGGCGTCGAGGTCAGGCGTCGGCGGACGCGACGCTCGTCAACTACCTGCAACGGCCGCAGGGCTTGGACGCGCGCATAGAGGAGCTTGCGCGGCGCGTCGTCACGGAGGCGGGCGCGCGTAACGACTACGACCGCGCGCGCGCCATCGAGGCGCATCTGAACCGCAACGAGTTCGGCGGCTCGTACAGCTACGCGCTCGAAGACTTGCCCGGCGGCGCAGACCCGCTCGCAGACTTTCTGTTTCGCGCGCGCGCAGGCCACTGCGAATACTTCTCGACCACGATGGCCGTCATGCTGCGCTCTCTCGGCATCCCGGCGCGCGTGGTCAACGGCTTTCAGATGGGCGAGTACAACGCGGCGGCCGACGCATACTTCGTCCGCCAGCACGACGCGCATTCTTGGGTCGAGGTCTATTTCCCGAGGTCGAACGCTTGGGTCGAGTTCGACCCGACGCCGGTCGCGGGCCGACCCGGCTCGGCGGCGGGCGCGGGATGGGGCGCGCGCCTGCGTCATTATGCCGAGGCGTTCGAGCTGTTTTGGATTCAGTACGTCGTCGCCTATGATAGGCAGGAACAGCAAACGCTCGCGGGGTCGATACGGCAGGGCCTCGGCTCTTACCGCGAGGCGTTGGTGCGCGCGGGCGAAGGCTTGCGCGCGCGTCTCTCGGCCCTGTGGACGGACGGCGCGCAGGGCGACGCGGTCGGCGGCACGTTTCTTTCGCGCACGTCGCTCGTCTGGCCGCCGCTCATGGCGGTCGCCGCCATCGCGGCTTTCGTCATCGCACGCAGGTTACGCGGCGGGCGCGAGCGTCACGCGGGTCGAGAGCGCGTAGACGGCGGGCGCGCGGCCGTTTCGGCAGTCGTCTTCTACGAGCGCATGACGCGCGCTCTCGCAGCTCGCGGGCACGCACGCGCCCCCGACCAGACGCCGCTCGAATTCGCGTCGGCGCTCGGCTCGCGGGAGGCACTCGTCATCACGGACGCTTACAACCGCGTCCGCTACGGCGCGCTCGCGCTCACGCCGTCCGAGACGGCCGACATCGAAAAGTATCTGTCGCAGATGGAGAGGGAAGTGATTCACAAGTAATGAAGAAAGTCGGTTTCATCAGTTTGGGTTGCCCGAAGAACCTCGTCGATAGCGAGGTGATGATGGGCGCATTGAAGGCCGAAGGTTACGAGATTACGACGGACGCCTCGGAGGCCGAGACCATCGTCGTCAACACCTGCGGCTTCATCGACGCCGCGAAGAAAGAATCGGTCGACGCCATCCTCGAAGCGGCGCGCATGAAGGCCGAGGGGAACTGCCGGCGGGTCGTCGTCGCCGGCTGCCTCGTCGAGCGTTACCGCGACGAGTTGCGCGCTGAGATGCCGGAGGTCGATGCCTTCATCGGCACGAGCCAGATTAACGACATCACGACGGTCGCGGACTCGCGCGTCAACACGCGCTCGCTGCCGGTGCTTCCGCTCGGCAACCAGACGGCGACGTACCTCTACGACGAATCGACGCCGCGCATTCTCGCCACGCCCGGCCACTACGCCTACGTGAAAATCGCCGAAGGCTGCGACCGCCCGTGCGCCTTCTGCTTCATCCCGCAGATGCGCGGACACTTCCGCAGCCGACGCTTCGGCTCGGTCGTCGCGGAGGCGCGCGCGCTCGTCGAGCGCGGAGTTAAAGAGCTTGTCCTCGTCGCGCAGGACTCTTCGCGCTACGGCGAAGACTTGGGCGAGAGCGACGCGCTCGCACACCTGCTGCGCGAGCTTGCGCGACTCGACGGCGTCGAGTGGGTGCGCGTCATGTACACCTACCCGACGCACATCAGCGACGCCTTCCTCGACGTGCTGGCCGAAGAGCCGAAGGCCGTCAAGTATCTCGACATGCCCTTACAGCACGCCTCGCAAAAAGTTCTCAAGCTGATGAAGCGCGGCGGCAACCGCGAGAGCCTTGAGCGACTCATCGAGCGCGTGCGTGCGCGCGTCCCCGGCATCGTGGTGCGGACGACCTTCATCACAGGCTTCCCCGGCGAGACCGAAGAGGACTTCGCCGAGCTTGTGCGGTTCGTCCGAAACGTCGAGTTCGACCGCGTCGGCGTCTTCGCTTACTCGGACGAGGAGGGGACGCCCGCCTTCGTGCTGCCCGACAAAGTCGAACGGCGCACGGCCGAGCGACGCCGCGCGCGTCTGATGAAAGAGCAGTCGCGCATCTCTCTGCGGAAGAACCGCGCGCGCGTGGGCGAGACGGTGCGCGTCCTCTTCGAGGGCGCTTCCGAAGAGACCGACCTGCTCTGGCAGGGGCGCATGGAGACGCAAGCGCCCGACATCGACGGCTGCGTCCTCATCAACGACGCGCCCGAAGACGCACCTGCGCCGCGCCCCGGCGACTTCGTCAACGTCCGCATCACAGAGGCGCAGGAGTACGACCTCGTCGGAGCTATCGTTTAGAAGCTGTCAGCAATCAGCAATCAGCTTTCAGCTTTTATAGAGCGAGCGCGCGGAATAAATGTCGATTCCCGTCGGCCCTACGGCGCGCGGCGGCCGCCGTGGGCTGACCGCTGAATGCTGAACGCTGAACGCTTTCGATGACACGTGTTAAAGAGACGAGCGACTCGCTCAGCCACCCCGTAGTCGAGACGCCGCACATCACGGTCGCGCCGTCGCGCCGCACGCTCGGCGACTACGCGGCTCTGGCGGTGGCGACGTGCGGCGTCGGTCTAATTCCGCTCGCGCCGGGGACGTGGGGCTCGGCCGTCGGCGTCGGACTCTACATGCTCATGCGCGCGGGGAGCGAAAGCGTGTTCGCTGCGGCCGCGTCGGCCGGGTGGGGCGTGCCGCCGCTCGCGGCCTTTAGGACGACGTTCGCGCTCCTAGTCATCATCGCCGTCACGCTCGCGGGCACTTGGGCGGCGACGCGCACGGAAAAACTCTTAGGGAAGAAAGACCCCGGCGCGGTGGTCGTGGACGAAGTGGCCGGGCAGTTGATAACGTTTCTCTTCGTCCCATGGGACGCGGGCGCGTGGGCCATCATGGCGGGCTTCGTCGCCTTCCGCGTCTTCGACATCTGGAAGCCCTACCCCATCGGGCGGCTCGAACGACTCGAAGCGGGTCTGGGCGTGATGGCCGACGACGTGCTCGCGGGCGCTTACGCGGCGACGGTGATGTCGCTCGCAACTTCAATCTATCTTGCTCTGTAAAAGGGAGGACGTGATGGGCGAATCGAGAGACGCGAAACCGACCGACGGCGCGCTGCCGAAGACCGAAGGCGACACGCCGGGCGAGCGCGACAAAGAGGCGACGAGCAGCGAGACGCTCGGCGAGGTCGAGGAGAGCGAAAAGGTTTCGGGCGGAGGCTCGGGCAGCGGCTCGGGCAGCAGCGACCTCGAAGGCTCTTCTCCGCGACCTTCGACCGGCGGCGGCGGCGGCCGCGCCGACGGCAGCGACACCGGCGGCCCGATGTGAGACTCCGAGACGATGTGAGACACAGAGACGAGGTGAGGCTTTAAGACGATGAGAAAGAAATTCCCTCGCGCGCGTTTGATGAGAGCGACGCTGACGAACGCTCCACCGCGCGCGACGCTCGCGCTCCTCGCGCTTTTCGTTTCGTTAGCTCTTCTCTCAACAACAACGGCGGCGGCGCGCGCCCAGTCGGGCCGTCGCGGCGCGCCGCGCACGCAGACCGGCGAGACGGCCGAGACGAACGTGCCGAAAGATTCGACGGCCGACAGTCGCGCGGCCGACGCGGGCGCGGCGAAGAAGCCGTCCATCAACTTCAAGCTCGTCGTCGCCGGTCGCATCGAAGCGAAGTACGAAGACCGCGCCAACATCATCTTCAACAAGTTCCTGCAAAGGCTCGGCGAGTCTTCGTCGTCGGTCAACTCGCTCGGCCTCATGAAGCGCGAGGATGCGCTCGCGCGCGCGCGGGCCGAGGACGCCGACGCATACTTCGTCTGGCTACAGCTCGAAGATGACAACGTGCAGGAAGGGTCGCTCGTGCTCAACTCGTCCGACCTCGTCGTGAAGTATCAGGTCTACGCGCCGGGCGCGCGCGAGGCGAAGGGGAAGGGGAAGGTCTACTATCAGGCGATGGGCGGCGCGCGCGCGAGACAAGACCGCTTCCCGTCGGGGACGCCGATAAAAATCACGCCCGAAGCGGCGGGCGAAGAGGCGGCCGAGATGGTGCTCGACTGGTTCCGCCTCGTCGAAGGCCCCGCGCTCAGCACGCGAAAAAATTAATCCACACACGGAGGCCGATGGCGACCGAAAACGAAATCCCCGCCGGGGGGAGTCTGAAGATTTTTGTTTCCGACGACGTGAGCGAGAGCGGGCTTGAGCCTCTGCGCGCCGCCGGGTTCGCGGTCGAGAAGCGGACGGGGCTGAAGGCGGACGAGCTGGCCGAGGCACTGCGCGGCGCGGACGGCCTCATCGTGCGCAGCGAGACGAAGGTGACGGCGGCGCTGCTTGAGGCGTCGGGCCGTCTGCGCGCCGTGGGCCGCGCCGGCGTCGGCGTCGACAACATCGACGTGGCGGCGGCGACCGAGCGCGGCGTCGTCGTGATGAACGCGCCCGACGGGAACACGATGACGACCGCCGAGCACACGTTGGCTCTTCTGCTCGCGCTCGCTCGGCGCGTGCCCCAAGGCGACGCGAGCTTGAAGGCGGGGCGTTGGGAGCGCAAGCGTTTCGTCGGCGTCGAGCTGCGCGGGAAGACTCTGGGCGTCGTCGGACTGGGGCGCATCGGTCGCGTCGTGGCGAGCCGCGCGCGCGGCTTCGACATGCGCGTCGTCGCCTTCGACCCGTTCGTCTCGCCCGATCAGGCGCACGACTCGGAGGTCGAGCTTGCCCCGCTCGAAGAGGTCTGCGCGCGCGCCGACTTCCTGACCGTCCACACGCCCATGACGGCCGAGACGCGCGGCATCATCGGCGCGAAAGAGTTCGCACGGATGAAGCCGGGCGTCCGCATCGTCAACTGCGCGCGCGGCGGACTCGTCGACGAGCGCGCGCTCTACGACGCGATTAAAGAGGGGCGCGTCGCGGGCGCGGCGCTCGACGTGTTCGAGTCCGAGCCTCCGCCCGCCGACCATCCGCTCCTCTCGCTCGAAGAGGTCATCGTCACGCCGCACCTCGGGGCTTCGACGCGCGAGGCGCAGGAGGGCGTCGCCGTGACCGTGGCCGAGCAGATGCGCGACTACTTCCTGACGGGCGCTCTGCGCGGCGCGGTCAACGTTCCGGCGACAGGCGCGGAGACGATGAACGCGCTCCGTCCTTACATCACTCTGGCCGAGCGTCTCGGCCGCTTCCAGTCGCAGTTGATTGACGACCCCGTGCGCGAGGTGAAGATCGAGTACGCGGGCGAGGTGGCCGGTTGGGACGCCGCGCCGGTGACGCGCGCCTTCCTCGCGGGCCTCTTGCGCAACATGAGCGCGCGCGTCAACGTCGTCAACGCCTTTCACATCGCGGAGGAGCGCGGCATCGCCGTCACGGCGTCTTACAAGCGCGGGGCGGCCGCCGGAGATTTGACGCCAGCCATACGCACGCGCGTCCTGACGGCGGCCGGCGAACGCTCGGCGGCCGGGGCGCTCTTCGGTCAACAATCGGACGGTCGCGTGACGGAACTCGACGGCTTCCGCATCGAGGCCATCCCGGCGGGCCACATGGTCGTCACACGTTCGAGCGACGTGCCCGGCGTCATCGGCCGCGTCGGCACGACTTTGGGCACGCGCGGCGTCAACATCAGCCGCTTCCACCTCGGCCGCCTCGAACGCGGCGGCGAGGCGATGGCCGTCATCGAGACGGACGCGCCCGTCGACGACGCCACGCTCGAAGAACTACGCTCCTTCGAGCAGGTCATCTCGGCCCGGCGCATCGAACTAGACGCCTGACGTGGCGTTGACTGTGCTGGCGAGTTAGGGATGATGAGACAAAAGAATGCCATGTACTCGGCGGCCTTGTTGCTGCTTCTCTGCGCGCCGTCGCTCTCGCTGGCGTGTCAGGAGGAGGAGAAGCAGCGCCGCCCGAGTCGATACTTGATACCCGACGGCTTCGTCGGTTGGGTGAAAATTTATTACAAGGTTAAAGACGCTCCGCCGCTTCCGTTTGAGGACGGGGCTTACCTGTTTAAGATTCCCGCTTCGGGCGTGTTGAAGACTTCTTCGAGCATGGAGTACGGCTGGGCGAGTGATGAGTATTTCTACTACTCCGATGATGCGCGCCGCCCTTTGAAAGAGACCGGCTGGGGCGAGGGCGGGATGATTTGGGCGGGGCATAACGGCTCGCGTGAAACCGCTCAGATGGGGCAATCAACCGACGAAATACCTGAAGAGAACAAGACCTACTACTCCGGATTCTTCGTCGGCACGGAAGCCGAGTATAAGGATTACGGGAGATGGGTTGACGATCAAGAACCCGGCCCGATAGACAAGGAAGCCATCGAGCGGAAGAAGAAGAAGGATAACTGAGCGGCAGAACACATCCAGCGACGGGTGATAAGGAGAAGCATCCTTCTTATCACCCGTCGCCTGCTTTCACTCGACCATGAAGCTGATGCGGCGCGACGCGCTCTGTTTGGCGGCGCGGTCGATGGCGGTGACTTGGAGTGCGTAGCGGCCGGGCGGCAGTTGCGCGAGCGCGATCTCGGCCGCGTAGGGGATGCGCGAGAAGTCGTCGAGGCCGTCGGTCTTGACGCGGCTCAACGGTGTCGTTATTACCGGCTGGTCGTCGCGGAAGACTTGCACTTGCAGGGCCACGTCGACGGGCGCGGCCGCGCTCCACTTCGCGTTGTAGATGTAGGTCGTGAAACGCATCGAGGTCGTGCGCGGGAAGCGGCGGTCGGGGGCGATGAGCATCAGCCCGCGCGTCAGAGGGTCTTGCTGCCCGCCGCCCGAGGCGGCCGACTCGTCGGGCGGGCGCTCGCCGATGAAGAGGCTGCTCAGGGTGAAGCCCGAGCGTTTGAGGTCGGGAATCTCGATCCACTGCATCGCGCTCCCGATGCGCCCCGTCTGCCGGTCGCGCGCCGCGAAGCGCACCTGATAGAGGCCGGGGTTGAGGCGGAACTGGAAACTGTAGATGGCTGGCGGTCGCGGGCCGGACGCCCCCCCGGTCGCCTGCGTGATGTGCAAGTCCTGACGCGCGCTCGTGACGGGCTTGCCCTCGTCGCTGAAGACCACGCCGCCGATGTCGGCGGTGGCGCGCTTCGCCCCGCCCTCGGCCGGGACGAACGTGAGCGCGTCCGAATCGACCTCGACTGAGGCCGTGAGCACCGTCGAGGCGTCGGGCGCGCTCGTGTAGCCGAGCGAGAGCGCGGTGGGGAGCGCGGTGCGCGGGTAGAGTCCGCCCAAAGCGCCGACGATTTCAGAGTCGGGCGTCTTCGCCACCGAACGCTTGTTCGCCTCGTCCTTCGACTTCTTGTCGCTCGCCTTCTGCGTCTCCGGTTCGGTGAAGAACCCTCGGCGCACGACGACGTTTAGCTCCGGCCGATTGCGCACGCCGATCTGCAACTTCTGAAACTTCGAGCGTCCGGCCTCCGCGCCGTCGGGCCGCCACGCGAGAAGGTAGTAGCGCGCCGTCTCCTTGAGCGCGCGCGTGACGGCGAAGTTCATGGCGTTGGTGTTGAGAAGCGCGCGCCCGCCCGTGTCGGCGGCGACGCTGCGCAAAGGCTCTTGCATCGCGGTCGTCTCGCCCGCGTTGACGGACGCCAGTTGGCCCGTCGGGTCGAAGTTCGTGCGGTCGCTGATGTCGGGCAGCCCCGTCGTCAGCCCGCTCGCCTGTAGCGAGTAGACGACGACGCCGGCGCGCGCCGCCGCGTCGCTGATGCGGCGGATGTTCTCGCGCTCGTCGCCGCTACGCGAGTTCATGACGAAGCCGTCGGAGATGAAGAAGACGATTTTGCGGCCGGGCAGGGGCGACGTGCGGCGGACGAGGTTGAGGAGCGACGCGAGCGTCGTCGCCGAGAGCGCGGCCGACTGGCGCATGATGTTGCTGGCGCGCCCGCGTATGATGTTCTCGGCCGTCGAGCGCGGGATGCGGCCGTACTCGCGCAGGAGCGCGTCGACGAAGTAGTTGACCACCTGCTGGTCGTTGCGCTCGATGGCGAGCGCCTGCACCTCGTTCATCGGCGGCGAGTCGAAGTCGCGGGAGCCGCCGGCGCGCGCGTTGAACTTCTTGAGCGCCGCGCGGAGCACGGCCTTCTCGCTCGTCAGTTGTTGGAGGAATCCTATTTGGCCGCTCGCCGAGACGATGGCCGCCTCGTCGTTCTGGCCCACCTCCTGTTCGATGAAACGCTCAAGCGACTGGCGCGTGCGCGTGACGTTGCCGGGCGCGATGTGAAGGTCGTCGAGGAAGAAGAAGATGGTGCGGCCGCGGTCTAAGGGTACGGCCGCGCCGCCTCCGGGGCGTGTCGCGCCGCCGCGCGCGGCGGCCAGTTGCGCGTCCTCGTCGAGACTCCCGGCGTTGATGCGCTCGAAGAAGACGACCTGCTGCGGCTTGCCCTCGACCTTCAGCTCGAAGTCGTCGCCCTTCAGCCCCTCGACGAAGTTGCCCGACTTGTCAAAGACCATCACGTCCGTCTGGATGAGGTCGGAGGTGATGCGCACGACCTCCTCGGAGTCTGCGGGCGGGGCGGGCGGGTCTTGCGCACGCGCGAACGTCTGGGCGGTGAGCGCGAGACAGAGGAGTGCGGAGAAGAGACGACGCGCGTCGGCTGAGGTCGCTGCGGAGAGCATAACTGTTGTTAACCTTTTCGGTCGGGCGCGGCGGGGAGTCCCGTGGCCCCCATCTTACCGCGAGGAGCGGCGGAAAAGAAGTTTTCGGCGGCGGCGCGGTTGTAAAACTTTAGGCCCGCGCCGTCCGTATAAACCCGCGAAAGTTTGTTAATGCTCGCCCGTAGGATGCGCCGCCGCGCGCGGGCCGCTGCCCCGACAGGAGGGAAATTTCCCGCCGTGCAAGCCCACGAAGACACGCCCACACTACTTTTAGACCGCGTCACGAAGAGGTTCGACGAGTTCACGGCCGTCGACGAGCTGAGCCTCGCCGTCCGCCCCGGTAGATTCTTCGGCCTGCGCGGGCCGAACGGCGCGGGGAAGACGACCACCATCCGGATGCTCGTCGGCATCACCGCGCCCGACTCCGGCACGATTGAGCTGTTCGGCCGCCCCGTCGGCCCCGACTCGCAGAACCGCATCGGCTACCTGCCCGAAGAGCGCGGCCTCTACAAGAAGATGAAGGTCGGCGAGCAGTTGCGCTTTCTCGGCGAGCTGAAAGGGATGAAGGGCGCGGAGGCCGAGCGCGCGGCCGACGGCTGGCTGGAGCGTATGAAGCTGACCGACTGGAAGTCGAGCAAGACGGACGAGCTGTCGAAGGGCATGCAGCAGAAGATACAGTTCATCGCGACCGTCATGCACGACCCCGACCTCGTCGTGTTGGACGAGCTGTTTTCCGGCCTCGACCCCGTCAACGCCGGGCTGATGGAGGAGACCGTGCTCGACATGAAGCGCGCGGGCAAGACCATCATCTTCTCGACGCACATGATGGAGCAGGCCGAGAAGCTCTGCGACGACATCTGCCTCATCAACCGCGCGCGCAAGGTCTTGGGCGGGAGTCTGCGCGAGGTGCGCGCGGGCTTCGGACGCAACGCCGTCGCGCTGCGCGTCGAGGGCGGCGACGCGGTGCTCGCCGATAAGAGTCTCGTGACGAACGTCAAAGAGTACGGCGACCATTCGGAAGCTTTATTGGCCGAGGGGGCGGACTCGCAG
>DASUNL010000405.1:0-7240 GCA_036277175.1 Pyrinomonadaceae bacterium
GGCGGCGTCGTCGGGCGTCGGCGCGGGCGTCGCGCGCGGCGCGGGGGCGGGCTGCTGTTGCGGCGCGCGGCCGCTCACGCCCGGCGCGGCGAGCGCGGCCGAAAGGACTGCGGCCAAGAGGAAAGTGTAGATGGCTGCTCTCATAAAATCGTCGATCCGGGGCGCGGGGAGGCGTGCGCGGCCAACGTCCGGTTTGCTCTGGCGTGTCGGGCCGTGCTTTGGATGCCCCGCGCGCGAAAAGTCGTTGCTCGCGAAGGTTTCGGGCGAAAAGACAGTATACAACCACCGCCCGCGATTGACGATTCAAGAGACTTCGAGGTCGTCGAGGAAGCTCTGAAGGTCTACGGGTAGCGGGGCGTCGAAGATGAGGCGCTCGCCCGTGCGCGGGTGGTTGAAGGCGAGGCGCGCGGCGTGGAGGAACTGGCGGCCGAGCGCGGCGACGCGGGCGCGCAAACGCGGCGGCTGAATCTGAGAGTCGCGCCCGCCGCCGTAAGTGGCGTCGCCGACGACCGGGTGCTTGAGCCACGCGAGGTGGACGCGAATCTGGTGCGTCCGGCCCGTCTTAATCCGCACGTCGAGCAAGGTGAAGCGGTCATACGTGCGGCGCACGCGCCACAGCGATACGGCCTCGCGCCCGCCGCGCGCGACGACGGCCATGCGCGTGCGCTGGCGCGGGTCGCGCCCCACGGGCTCTTCGATGCGCCCGGCCTCTTCGCGCACGCGCCCGTGGACGAGCGCGACGTAGAGCTTGAAGACTTCGCGCGCGCGGAACTGTTCGGACAGAAGTTCGTGCGCGCGCGAGGTCTTGGCGACGACGATGAGGCCCGACGTGTCGCGGTCGAGCCGGTGGACGATGCCGGGCCGCAAGCTCTGCTGATTTGAAATCTCAGATTTGAGATTCGAGATTTGAGATTCGAGATTTGAGATTCGGGATTCGGGATTCGAGATTCGGGATTCGGGGTTTGAGATTTCAGATTTTGAATTTGAGATTCGCGCTTCCTGAAATCTGTAGGCGAGCGCGTTGGCGAGCGTCCCCGTCTGGACGCCGGCCGCCGGGTGGACGACCATGCCGGCCGGCTTGTTGACGACGACCAACTCCTCGTCTTCGTAGACGATGTCGAGCGCGATCTCCTCGGGCGCAAGCTCCAGCGCGGGCGGGGCGGGCGTCTCGACCTCGACGCGCTCGCCCCCGCGCAGCTTCAGCGAAGGCTTCGACGCGCGGCCGTCGACGAGCACGTCCGCGTCTTCAATCAGGCGCTTGACCGTGGTGCGGCTCACGCCTTCGAGTCGCGCGGCCAGAAATGCGTCGAGCCGCTCGCCCGCCTCCGCCTCCGTGACCTCGAAGGCCAAGAGGTCTTCGCCGCCGCCCGGCGCGTTGTCAGCGTCCGTTTTTGCTTCTTCCACGATGCCTTTCGCCGCCGCAGACGAGGTGCTTGACAACCCGCGAACGCGCGGTCTAGATTTACGCGCACCGACCGACTCGCCGCCGAGGCGCGTTACGTCTCCACCCCGTCCGAAGGTTCAACCCGGCGCGCCGCCGCCATCGCTCGTCACCGTCGTTAAATTCTACCGCCCTTCGCCCCGGTCGAAAAGGAGTCCCCCAATGCACCGCCCCGCCGCAAGCGTCCCGCGACTCTTCAGTCTCATCAACGCCGCCGCGCGCAGCGCCTCGGCCGTCCTCCACGTCTCGGCCGCGCTCGCGTTGCTCCTCTTCGCGCAGGCGGCGTCGCCCGCCGCCGCGCAACAGACGACGACGGGGCCGTCACCGACGCCCTCCGACACTCAGGCCGGCGACGTGCGAAGCGCCGGCGAACGTGCGGCCGGCGGCGCGCAGGTGGACGAGGAGCGCGCGCTTGATAAGCACTACTACGTCGAGCGGACGATAAAGCCGGGCGCGTCTCACACCCACCGCGTCACGATGACGGCCGGTCAGGTGACGACCGTCGTGTTGATGCATTGGAACGAAATGGGCGTGTCGCTCCGAGACCCGTCGGGCGAAGTGCCGCGCCACGTCATTCTCACGCACAGCGGCGAGTGGCAGCTGTGGACTGAAATCCATTTCAAGGCGGAGCGGAGCGGCGAGCACCTTCTGGAACTGCGCACGGCCGAAGGCGTGACCGAGGCCGAGGTCTACCGCGTGAGTCGGCACGAGCGGCGGGAGTGGGGGCAGCGCGACGAGGACTTCTTCGCGGGCGAAGAGCTTTTCGCCGAGGCCGAGAGGATGCGCGAAGAGGCCGAGCGGGCGGGCGGCGCGGAGAAGCAGGCGGGCCTTGAGCGGGTCGCGCGAAAGTACGCCGAGGCGCTCGCGCGCTTCCGCGCCGTCTCGAACGAGCAGCGCGAGGCCGAGACTCTGACCTCGCTCGGCGGCGTCCACATCTCGCTCTACTTCCTGAAGCGTCGCTCCTTCATCGGCGCGTTCAGCGGGCTTGAAGACTTGGAGAAGTCCGAGGGGTATTTCAGCCAAGTCGTGCCGCTCACCGAGCGGAAGGACGAGATTCAACGCGCCGTCAGGGCGTTCGGCCTCTACCGCCGCGCCGACAGGACGCAGAAGCGCAAGGCGCAGCGGATTCTGCGCGACGTCATCACGCTGCTCGACGAGTTGGGCCGCCAGCCCGACGAGATGCTGGCGCTCATCGGCCAACGTCTGAAACTCGGCGTCCCGCTCGACCGCAGGCTGCTCGCCTACAAAGGAATCTTCATGCACATCGGCCTCGGCTACGTCCACATGGACTTGGACGACTTGCCGGAGGCCGACCGGATTTTGAACGACGTGTTGGAGCGCGCGCGCGAGTTCGTGCAGGAGGAGTTGGCGCGCAAGCGGCTGACGCCCGAACAGTGCGGCGGCGACGAGGAGTGCGCCGGGCTGATGCGCGCCGAGGGCTACGCGCTGACGCACCTCGCCAACGTCTACAAGCGCACGGAGGAGTTGCAGAAGGCTTCGACCTACGGCGAGGACGGCCTCAAGGTCTTTAAGGCCATCCGGGACGTCGACGGCGAGGACTACGCCCACGCCATCCTCAGCGAAATCTACTGGGAGCTAAACGAGGAGTCAGGCCACGGCCGCTACAGCGGAAGGGCTTGGGCGCAGTTCGAGGCCATCAAGACTTCGGTCGAGCAGGACAAGACGGGGCTGCGCACCGCGTCCGAGAGCGCGAACCTGCTGTTGAGGGCCGGCACTTATGCGTCGAAGATGGGCGAGCTGGAGCGGGCCGCCGAATATTACGAGCGCGCACTGCGTCTGCTCGAAAGTGAGAAGGCGGGCGCGGATGCGTCGCCACTGAAAATCTTCGCCTACGGCCGTCTGAGCGCGCTCTACGACCGCCGCGAGCAGCGCGAGAAGGCGCTTGAGTATTACCGGAAGGCGCTCGAACTGAGCGAGGCGCGCGGCGACCGCCACCAGCTCGCAGACCTCCACAACGACATCGGCGTGGCCTACGGCAACCTTGGCGAGTGGCGCAAGGCTCTCGGCCATTTCGGCAGCGCGCTCGCGCTCAACCGCGCGTCCGGCGACGGCGCGCGCAAAGGTCACACGCTGCGCAACCTGATGAACGCGCTGAAGGCGCTCGGGCATCCGCGCCTCGCCATCTTCTACGGCAAGCAGGCCGTCAACGAGTACCAGAAGCTGCGCCCGACCTTCCGCGAGGTCGACCGACGTCTGCACAAGGAGTTCGTCCGCTCGAAGGAGAAGACCTACCGCGTGCTGGCCGAGCTGCTGCTGTCGCAGAAGCGTTTCGCCTCGGCCGAGCAGGTGCTCGTGCTGCTCAAGGAGGAGGAGTACGCGAAGTTCGTCCGGCGCGAGGGCGGCGGCGCGTCGTCCTCGGCCGCCAACACCACGCTCGACACCGGCGCGGAGGCGAAAAGACTCGCGGCCGAAGGCGACCCCGTCCTTGAGGAGGAGTACCGGCGGCTCAGCGACAGCATCATCAGCATCGGCTACCAGTACAGCACGCTGCTCGCAAAGCGGCCGCCCGCAGAGAACGAAAGCGAGCTGCGGGAGTATCTACAGAAGTACGAGGGGCAGCTCTCCGAGCTGAGCAAGCAGGTCGCCATCGCCGACCGGCGCTTTCAGGATTACCTTGAGCGGCTCGAATCCAGACTCGGGCGGATGACGGAGCGGGGCGGCACGGCGAAGAACATCAAGGAGGAGGCGCTCAAAATGAAGGGCACGCTCCGCGAGCTGCGCAAACACGGCAGCCGCGCCGCGCTCCTCTACACTTTCGTGGCCGACGACAAGTACTACGTCATGCTGGCGACGGCCGGCGCGCCCAAGACTTACGAGCACTCGATTCCGGCCGTCGAGTTGGGAAAGAAGGTGCTTGAGTTCCACGGCAGCCTACAGAACAAGGAAGCCGACCCGACCGAGTTGGCGAAGGAGTTGTACAATATCATCATCGGGCCGGAACTCGCGCGCGACCTTGAGACGGCACGGGTCGATACCCTGATGTGGTGGATGGACGGGGTGCTGCGCTACCTGCCCGTCGCCGCGCTGGTCGACCCGCAGGGCGAGTATCTCGTCCGCCGTTACCGCAACGTCATCTTCACCAAGTCGAGCCGCGACAACCTCACGAAACCCGACAAGCGTGACCGCAACTGGAAGGGCCTCGGGCTGGGACTCTCACAGCCCCGGCCCGAAGACGACGCCGCCGCGCTGCCCGGCGTGATACAGGAGTTGAGCGGCCTCTTTAGCGGCGAGGCCGCGTGCGCGCCCGAGCCGCGCGTGGCCGGGATGCTCAACGGCCGTGTGATGCTCGACGAGTGCTTCACCAAGAAGGCGCTGTTGGCCGAGTTGCTGCAAGGCCACCGACTCATCCACATCGCCAGCCATTTCAAATTCAACACCGGCAGCGACAAGGAGTCGTACCTCCTACTCGGCGACACCGACCGCAACCTCAACAAGCTGACGATTGAAGAGATCAAGGGGCTGGACTTCACGGGCGTCGAGCTTCTGACGCTCTCGGCGTGCGACACGGCGAAGGGCGACGACCGCGAGGATGGGGACGGCGACGAGGTCGAGAGCTTCGGTGAGGTGGCGCAGGTCAAAGGGGCGAAGGCCGTGATGGCGACGCTTTGGAAGGTGGCCGACGAGAGCACGCCGCTGCTGATGATGGAGTTCTACCGGCGTTACAAGCCGACGGACATCGCGTCGCAAGGCATGTCGAAGGCGGAGGCGCTGCAACGCGCGCAACTCGCGCTGCTTAACGGCGAAGTCTTGCCCGGCTCGCTCCCGAGGGCGCGGCGCGACATTACCACCAAGCAGAGCGGCGGCGGCGACGACGCGCGGCCCGGCGCGACCGCGCAAGGCCCGCGTTTCAACCACGACCCCACGAAAAAGTACGCGCACCCCTACTACTGGGCGCCCTTCATCCTCATCGGCAACTGGCTCGGCGACGCGCCGGGCGGCGACGAGATGCTTCAGACTCCACTCAAGCGGCGGGAGCTTCGCCGACGGCACGGGCCGCCCCGGCGGCGCGGCGTCGGCGCACGATGAAGAGGACGAGCGCGCCGATGGCCATCGCGAGGCTGATGAGCTGCGAGGGCGAGAGGCCGGTGAGCGAGGTGAGTCCGGCGAGGTCGCCGCGCGCGTCGTCGCGGAAGAACTCGATAGTGAAGCGCGCCAGCCCGTAGAGCATCGCGTAGCTGAGTAGCACTTGGCCGTCGAAGCGTTTGCGGCGGTGGAGCCAGAGCAGGAAAAAGAAGATGGCGAGCGTGGCGAGCGACTCGTAGAGCTGCGTCGGGTGGAGCGCGACGCCGGCCGGGCAGCCGGTGTTTTCGCTCGCCGCCTCCGAGAACGTCACGCCCCAAGGGAGCGAGGTCGGCTTGCCCCAACAGCACCCGGCCGAAAGACATCCGAGACGCCCGATGAACTGCCCGAGCGCGATGCCGCACGCGCCCGCGTCGGCCGTCTTCCACCAAGGCAGGCGGTAGCGTCGCACACCGAAGTAGCAGGCGGTCGTCGCGCCGATGAGTCCGCCGTAGAAGACTCCGCCCGAGCGCAGGAAGTCGAACGAGAAGAGCTTGAGCGGGTCGCGGTAGTAGGTCGGGTCGGTCAGGACGAGCAGGAGCTTCGAGCCGACGATGACGCCGAGCGCCATCCACAGCCCGAGGTCGTAGATGCGCTCGCGCGGCAGCCCCTCGCGCTCGCCGACGCGCGCCGACACATACGTGCCGACGAGCAGCGACAGCGCGAACAAAACGCCGTAGGTGTGGACGGTGAAGCCGCCGATGCGGAAAAGCTCTGGAAGCATTGTTCAAGTGACGAGTGGCAAGTGACGAGTGACGAGTTAGCTGTCAGCACTCAGCGTTAAGCATTCAGCTTTCGGAAAGTTTTAAGCTGAAAGCTGAGTGCTGAATGCTGAGTGCTTGCCAGTCACTTGTCACTCGTCACTGCCTTTCTTTTGCCTTCCGTGATGATGTCGAACGCGAGCAGCACCGCGCCGACGCAGATGGCCGAGTCGGCGACGTTGAAGGTCGGCCACTGGAACGAGCCGAGGTGGACTTCGATGAAGTCGACGACGTGGCCGAGGCGGACGCGGTCGGTCAGGTTGCCGGCGATGCCCGCGAGCAGGAGCGCGAGCGCGCCGAGCGTGCGGTCGTCCGAGCGCGGCACGCGGAAGAAGTAGACGAGGACGGCGACGAGCGCCGCCACCGCCAGCCCGGCCAGAAACCAGCGCCCGAACGCGCCGCCCTCGCGCAGCTGCCCGAACGCGACGCCCGTGTTCTCGGCGTAGCCGAAATAGAGGAAGCGCTCGACGACCACCAACGGCTCGCGCAGGCGCAAGCGGCGCACGGCCCAAGCCTTCGACGACTGGTCGACGAGATAAATGCCGACCGCCGCCGCCAGATAGGCCGCGCGCCAACCGACACCGCGACTCGCGCCACGCACGCTCACGCCGCCGCCGCCCCCTCCCGCTCAATCTCCACCAGCGCCTCGACGCAACGCTCGCACACGGTCGGGTAACGCTCCGACTCTCCCACCCGCGTCGAATAGTTCCAGCAACGCTCGCACTTCTGCCCTTCGGCTTTAGTAACGTCTGGTATGACTTTGCTGCCGTCCTCTGCTCTGACCAATTCGACCTGCGAAACGATGAATAGATAGCGCAACTCATCTCGGTATCGCTCTAACATCTCATAATCGTCACCCGCAGCTTCGAGCCGAACTTGGGCTTCGAGCGAACTGCCAATGAGCTTGCTTATGCGCGCAATCTCTAACGTTCCTAAGACTTCATCACGCACCTCGAAC
>DASUNL010000406.1:0-6566 GCA_036277175.1 Pyrinomonadaceae bacterium
GTTCACGACTCATCAAGCTACGTCCTCGTCTCCAAAGAACTCGACGCGCACGGCCCACGCGCGCGCCGACTCAGAACCGCCCGGTCACTCCGAGGCTGCCCTCCAAACCTTCGCCCGGCTTGCCCTCCGGCTCCGACAGAAGGTCGTCCTCCCTGTAACCTATCCGCGCGCTGATGCCCACCTGCGGCAGCAAGTCGTAGCTGATGTCCGCGCCGAGGTAATAGCCGCCGCCCGTGCCTTCGGCCAGCGTGCCGCGCACGAACGGGCTAACGTGGAGCTTCGGCGTGAGCTTCGACATCACGGGGATGTCGTGGAGCTTCCCGCCGACGGCGACGCCGCTCACTTCGTCGGGCGTCGGCATCAAGGTGTCGACGGTGAACTCGGCGCGCCACCCTTTGCCGAAGTCAACGACCGTCCGGCCGCCGAGCGTGACGCCCTTCGTCGTCAGAAGCATCTGGAAGTGCGGCCAAGCCACCTCCGCGCCGAACGCCTTGAACGAAGGCATCCCGACGCGACGCCGGCCCGTCCACAGGTACGCGATGGAGTTGCCGAGTGAACTCAGGACGGGGGCGGAGAAAAGGTTACTCACTGCCGAAGCGATGATGACCTCGCGCAACTTCCAGCCCGCGTTCGGATTTCTCGTGGGGTCGGTGTACTGGAAGATGTCGTCCTTCTCCTCGACCGTCCCTTCCGCAACTTTGTAGGCCGTGCGCATGGAGTAAAAGAACAGGTTGGTCTGCGCGAGGAAATAGGCGGCCGCCTCTTGATAGCGCACGTCACGGTTGAGACCCCAGCGCGAGTAGATGTAACTGGCGTTGAGCTGCTCCTGATTCACGCCGGCGGTCGAGACGGTCATGAGCTGTTCCAGCGGAGGGTTTAATGGCTGGCCGGGGTATTTGGTGGCTCCCGACCACGGCGCATACATTTCGATTTGGGGGTCCCAGCCGAAGCGTTCGGCCTCGCGGTAGTGACCCATCTCGTGCGTGTAGGTCATCAAGCCCGTGAGCAGAAGCCCGCTCGCCGACATCTCGGCCAGACGCAGAACCCAGAGGCGGTTGAGCGTCGGGTACTGCTTCCCCAACTGCTCAAAACCGAAGGCGAGGGCCGCCGCCGTCGTGTCGTAGGCGGACACGTTCGCCTGCGTGTCCGTCCAAGGGTTCTTCAGTTCGAGGTAGTAAGGTTGGGGGCGCAGGCTCAGACCCGGTGTCGTCGTTGTTGTCGGCGGTGTCGCTTGGGGGTCGGGCTGGCGTTGTATCGCTCCGCGCGGCGCGCGTCCGTCCGCCTGCTGCGCGACGTGCGCCAACTCGTGCGCGATTAGCCTCCGCCCCTCGGTCGTCTCGGGCCGGTACGCGCCCGCGCCGAAGACAATCTCTTTGCCCTTCGTGTAGGCGAGGGCTTGCGCGTCGCGCGCGGACGACGCGGCCCGCGCGCCCGTGTGGACGCGCACGTCGCCGAAGTCTCGACCGAAGCGCGGCTCGAAGAGAGAGCGCGTCGAGTCGGGCAGGCGCTCGCCCGACGCGCCCGACGCACTAGGCGTACTAGACGCGCTCGACTCGCCGCCGCGACAGCGCGGGCAGCCGCCGCCGCACGCGCACGACGCCTGATGCCGTAACGTGGGCGCGTCGCGCCCGCCGACGAACGCATCGGCGAAACGGTCGGCCTCCTGCTCGTGCGCGTCGCCCGGAGAGCTGAGCGGACTCTTCGCCTGTATCGCCTTGTTAGGTCGCGCGTAAAGCTCTTCACGCGCCTGCGCGTATGCGTACATCGTCGAAACCCCCCGGTCGGTGCGGCGAGGTTTAAGTTTCGTAGCGGCGAGGTCTGACCCGATCAATTAAGAGTCGCGGCCCGTTCGTGTCGAGCGCGAATCCTATCATAGGACACGAAAGCCGATGAACCGTTTTAGAACGACGACGGAAAGGCTCGGTCTTCGCCGGGCGTATCGAAAGCGGCCGGGACTCGAAAGCTTAAGACCTCGGCGCGGCGCGGAAATTCAATTTCACACGCGACTTAAATTGTTGGTCGAGAGTCAATTAAGCGCGGCCCGCGACGAGCGAGCGCGGGCAGCCGTGCGGTCGGCATGGACGTTGCTCAAGGGGTTGCCGAAGGGAAGAGAAATCAACGTCCGGGGGGCACGCGCGATGAAAGAGTTGGTAAGTAGCTTCGTGCAGTTCGCGGCGATCATCATGCTTCTGATTACTCTGGCGGTCTCGACGGCGGCCGTCGCGCAGTGGACGAGCGCGACGACCGAAGGCGAGGCGCACGCGGCCGCGCTCGCGAGCGACGCGGGACGTTAGCCGCTCGGCGACGGACAAGAATTCTGCCCCGATTAACAGTTTACCTCTAAGACACGAAAGACGGCCGGGACGACGAGGCGGCGCGCGACGACGGCGCGTCCGTCCGGGGACGAGTGTTGTCTCTTCGAGACGAGGACGGCGAGCTTCATGGCAATCGAAATCAGAGCGGCGAGCGACCGAAGACGTCTTCCGCGCCTGCGTCGTCGGGCGGCCTCGAAGGTGCGCGAGGAGGCGCATCGCGGACGCCGTCGCGCGCGCCTCGCGCGTTACGTCTCGGCCTTCCTCCTGCTCGTCTCCTGCGCCGCGCTCGTTGCCTTCGTCTACCTCTACCGCTCTTACTCGAAAATCGTTGACGAGCGCATCGCCTCCGGCTACCTGACGAGCCGCGCCGGCCTCTACGCCGCGCCGCGCGTCCTGCGTCCCGGCCAGAGCGTCGCGCGCGAGCGCCTCGTCGAAATCCTGCGCCGCGCCGGTTACGTCGACGACGCCGGCGAGAGCAGCGTGTGGAGTGGGAGCTTCACGGCCGGCGAAGACTACGTCGAGATTCTGCCGCGACGCACGGGCGTCGCCGAGTCGTCTTCGCCCTTCGACGTGGTGCGCGTCGAGTTCGCGGGCGGGCGCATTAAATCCGTCACGGGCGACGGCCGCGCGATTGACTCTTTCCGACTCGAACCCGAAGCGCTCTCGACCGACTCGTCGATGAAGACCGGCGGGCGCGCCGCGCTCAGTTTTCAGGACATCCCCGACACGCTCAAGCAGGCCGTCCTCTCCATCGAAGACCGTCGCTTCTTCGAGCACAAGGGCGTGGACGGAGTCGGCATCCTGCGCGCCGCGCTCAGTTGGGGCGACCGCGACCAAGACCTCAAGCAGGGCGGCTCGACCATCACGCAGCAGCTAGTCAAGAACACTTACCTCACGCCCGAGCGGACGCTCCGACGCAAAATGAGCGAGGCCATCCTCGCGAGCGCGCTCGAACGTCGCCTCTCGAAAGAGGACATCTTCGCGCTCTACTGCAACGAGATTTATCTCGGGCGTCGCGGGAGCTTGGCCGTGCGCGGCGTCGAACAGGCGGCGCGCGTCTTCTTCGGCAAGCGTTTGAAAGAGCTTTCGCTCGCCGAGTCGGCCACCATCGCCGGGATGATTCAAAGCCCCGCGCGCTACGCGCCCGACCGTCATCCGGAACGCGCGCGCGCCCGGCGCAACACCGTCATCGACGCGATGCTGCGCGACGGCGTCGTGACTAAAGAACAGGCGGACGCCGCGTCGAACGCGCCCGTCGAGACCGTCCCGGCCGAAGGCGCACATGCCACCGCGCCCTACTTCATCGACTACGTCAACCGCGCCTCGGAATCGTCTGACGGCGCGCAGGACGTGCGCGTCTACACGACGATTGACCTCGACCTGCAACAGCGCGCCGAGCAGGCGGTCGGGCGTCAGCTCGCGCGGCTCGAAAAAATCTACAAGGGCAAGCGCCGCCCGCAGGCCGCGCTCGTCGCGCTCGACCCGCGCACAGGTCACATCCTCGCGATGGTCGGCGGCTCGTCCTACGCCGAGTCGCAACTCAACCGCGCGTCCGACGCGCGACGTCAGCCCGGCTCGGTCTTCAAGCCCCTCGTCTACGCGGCGGCCGTCGAAGGCGGACTCTCGCCCGTCTCGCTCTCGACGGACGCGCCGCGCGAGTTCACCTACGACTTCCGCTCGAAGTACCGACCGGCCAACTACGGCGGCGGCTACACGGGCCGCGACGTTACCTTGCGCACCGGCCTCGTGCGCTCTTTGAACGTCGTCACCGTTGATGTCGCGATGCGCGCCGGTTTGCAGAACGTCGCCGCGCTCGCCGAGCGCATGGGGCTTCCGAAACCTGCGCCCTACCCGGCGCTCGCACTCGGCACGACCGAGGCCACGCCGCTCGAAGTCGCCTCCGTGTACGCGGCCTTCGCCAACGGCGGCACGCTCGTCCGGCCGACGGCCGTCGCGCGCACGGAGGACGCGAGTGATGCGTCCGACACGCTCGAACACGTCTCGGCCGCGCGACAGGTCGTCAAGCCTTCGACCGCCTACATCATCACGGACATGCTCTCGTCGGTCGTCACCGAAGGCACGGGGCGCGCGGCGCGCGGGGCGCTCGGGCGCGTGGCCTTCGCGGGCAAGACCGGCACGTCGCGCGACGGGTGGTTCGCCGGCTACACGCCGAACCTCGTCTGCGTCGTCTGGATAGGTTTCGACGACGGCGAGCAACTCGGACTCACGGGCGCGGACTCCGCGTTGCCGTTGTGGGTCGAGTTCATGCGCGAGGCCGTGGAGCTTCGGCCCGAGTTGGGCGGCGAGCGTTTCGCGCGCCCGGCTTCGGTCTCGACCGTCGAGGTTGACGCCGAGACGGGACTCCTCGCCGGCCCCGGCTGCACGCACCGCGAGCGCGTCGCACTCACCCCGGCCCTCGTCCCCTCGGCCTCCTGCTTCGCGCACGAAGAGGCTTCGCAGCTACTCGCCGACTCTGACGGCTCGGACATCTACGGCTCGACTTACGTCGCCGCCGAGGTGCAAACTGTCGGCGAGCACGCGGCCGTCGAGGGCGACGGCGAGACGCACGCCGACGACGCGGCCGAGACTGACGTCAGCGCGTCTCTCAAAAACGATTCGACGACTCCGACCCGGCGGCCCGCCGCCGTGCCTCCGCGACCCGCGTTGAAAGTCGAGACGAACGGGCGCGGCCGACAAGTTCTCACGAACGACGTGCGCTTAAGCGCCACGCTCGACGGCGGCGGCGAAGAGCGCGAGCGTTAGCGACGACGGGCGGCGACCTTAAGCCCGATCCACACTCACACGCGAATGTTGACCGAGCGCACGCGGGCGATTCGGCGCGGCATGGATTTCATCTACCACGTCGCGCGCGACCCGCGCCACTTCGCCGTCTACGGCAGCGACCTCCTCAGCTGCTTCAACTTCATCTCACACACCTCGGCCGACGCCACGCTCCGCCGCACGGCGCGACGCATGGGCGTGGAGCGCGCGCGACAATGGCGACGCGACCGCCCTCGTCTCCCTGAAGACGCCAACGCCGACACGATTCTCGACTTCGTTCAAGGGACGCACGCGGCCGACTGTCTCGGCCTGCCCGCGCCCGAACTCAAGGAGCAGGTGCGTCGCGCGGCCGCGCGTCACACGGCGCGCGACTATCTCTCGTTCGACCCGCGCGAGGAGCCGCCGCCCGAGGACGTGCCCGCCGAGTGCGCGTGCGGCACGTGGAACAGGCGCGGGCGCAAGCGTTGCGCCGAGTGCGGCCGCCGTCTTGAGATGCTGACGCGCTACGCCGTCTGGTACGACGCCCTGATGAGGACTTACACGGGCGAACGCTACGGCGTCACGTTCGGCGCGCGCTTCGGCGACGTGCTCCGTTGGATAGACGCGATGCGTCCGTACCCGGAGGAGAACAAGGGCGAAGACGACTTCGACTTCTACGACGCCGTCTACGCCGTCACGCACGTCGTCTACACGCTCAACGACTACAGCGTCTACCGTCTCTCGCCGCGCTGGCTGCCGCGCGAGTTCGCCTTCCTCAAGTCAGCAGTCAAAGAAGCCATCGCGACCGAAGACGCGGAGATGATGGGCGAGCTGCTCGACGCCCTGCGCGCCTTCGGACTCAAAGAGACGCACCCGCTCATAAGCGCGGGGGTAAAATTTCTTCTCTCATCTCAGAACGAGGACGGCAGTTGGGGCGACCCGCGCGACCCGCGCATCTACGCGCGTTACCACCCGACGTGGACGGCCGTCGACGGCCTGCGCGAAAACAGTTGGCAGGGCGGACTCGGCTTGAGCTTTCCCGAAGTGCGGGCGCTGCTTTGAACGTCGAGGCTTTAGACGGCGGGGTTTTGAAACGCGAGGCGTTAGTCGTCGTCGCGGCGTTCGTCGGCGACGAGGCGTTCGAGGACGACTTGGGCGACGGCGTGTTCGGGCGTGTGTGAGATGGAGAGGTGCGCGTGCGTCGCGCCGCGCGCGCGGAAGATTTCGAGGGCACGGCCCGTCAAAAGCAGCGCGGGCACGCCCGACTCCGAGCGGATGACTTCGGCCTCGTGCCACGTGACGCCCTCGCCCCAGCCCGTCCCCAGAGCTTTGAAGGCCGCCTCCTTGGCGGCGAAGCGCGCGGCGTAGTGCTGCGCCGTGGCCGCCCCGCGCGCGTCGCAGTAGGCGCGCTCGCGCTCCGTGAAGACGCGCACGCGGAAGCGCGGCGTGCGCCCGATGACTTGGCGCACGCGCCCGACTTCGATAATGTCT
>DASUNL010000407.1:0-8681 GCA_036277175.1 Pyrinomonadaceae bacterium
TTCGGCGTAGTTTCCGGCAGCCGTCGTGGTGGCTGTGCTGTCACTCGTTTAGCCCCCTCCACCTGAGAGAAGCCTTTAAGTCGCGGGGACTATAACACGAAACAAGCGGGAATGGAACAAAATTTCATGCATGAAACAAAAATAATTCACGGGGCGGGGGATGAGCCACGGAGGCACGGAGACACGGAGGGGCGTGGAGAGGGTAAGAAGCGAGGCCGCCGCGACCACGGGAGCGCGGCGGCCTCTTCCGCGCAGTCGGCCGCCACCCTTTAACGGCGGACGCGCGGGGCGGGGGCGCGGCCAGCCCAAGCACAGGACGCGCACCCGCAAGATTGTTGCTACTTAGGTGAGAACGTGGGCGCGCTTCTCTGGTAGAATGCGCGCGGTCTAGTCTTTGAAAACTCGGCAACGGCTAATGCGTAGCTCAATTCTCACCTTCACGGACGAGTGAATGAGCATCGCCGTTAAGCATGGAAGGTTCCTACTCACGGCGAACAGGTTACGCAAAGACATTTTATTGGCAAATGCCAATAATGGCAAGCCGCAAACGTCGTCCGACTCATCAGGGGGTAACTCCTGATGGGGACGTACCCGCGCTTGAGGCAAGAACGCTTGCCCGAAAAGCTGCGTCAGATACGGGACGCGCTTGGCCTCTCTCAGTCTGAAATGCTCAGACGTTTAGGGGCGGAGGATTTGATTGCGTACAACAGGATTTCGGAGTTCGAGTCGGGGAAACGAGAACCGCCGTTGCTGATTATCTTGTTGTATGCGCGGGCGGCGGGAGTCAGTACGGACGTTTTGATTGACGATGAGTTGGACTTGCCCGCGAGGCTGCCGAGCCTGTCGAAACGCTCGCGGCGGTAGAGCGTAAGAAAGAGAAGCATGAGAGGGAGCGTTGAATCGTCAACGCTCCCTCTTTCAATTTTGCCCGTTTGTCTTCTCCGAGTCTCCGAGTCTCCGTGCCTCCGTGGCGATTCAGGAGAGGAGGTTTTTGATGAGGTCGTTGAGGAAGTTGAAGTCGATGGGCTTGGTGACGTAGGCGTTGCAGCCGGCTTCGAGGGCCTTGGTGCGGTAGTCGGCCTCGATGTGCGCGGTGACGGCGACGATGAGCGTGTCGGCCATGTCGGGAGTCGAGCGGATGATGCGCGTGGCTTCGAGGCCGTCGAGGCCGGGCAGACTCAAGTCCATGAGGATGACCGTCGGGCGTTCGCGCAGGGCGATCTCGATGGCCTGCTCGCCGTCCGAGGCTTCGAGGATGTGGAAGCCTTGCTCTTCGAGCCCGATGCGCATGGTGAAGCGCGAGTCCTCGTAGTCTTCGACGACGAGCACCGTCGGGTTAGGCCGCTGGGTGTCATCCATCGGTCGTTACAGACCTCCGCACGGGAAGTTTACTTTGACGGTCGCGCGCCGGTCGGGAGGCGGGCGCTTGCGCACAGACGGAAGCCTCGGCAGCGGAGACTTCGCGTTTCGAGTTTTGACGAGGTACGGCGGCGGATAGATTTACCACCGCGAGCCGTCAACCGGCAAGCGGTTTGCCGCAGCGGTTGCAGAAACGCGCCGACGGGTCGCGCTGCGGCGCGCCGCACGACGCGCAGGTGGCGCGGCCCGCGCTCAGGTCTGCGCCGCAGCCAGAGCAGAAGGACGAGCCGGTGACGTTGGCCGCGCCGCACGTCCCGCAGCGTCCGGGCATCGGCGGGACGTAGCCGCCCGCCTTGCGCGCGATGTGCGTCTCGATGAGCTTCCAAGCGTCTTCCGTAATCTTGTGCTGCCAGTACGCGCCGAGCGCAGGCAGGGCCATGAGCGGCGGGAACATGACGAAGGCGACGGCCGCGACGGCCGCCTTGTCGAACCACTTCTGCATCCCCATCTCGGCGCGCGTGCCGCCGTGCTCGGGCGTAATCTTGATGGTGAGGGCGGCGGAGAGTCCCGTCAGGTCGCGCAGCGTCGAGCTTTTGCGCGCCTGTAGGATGGCGGTCGAGGAGACCTGCATGGTCTGCACCTCGTAGGCTTCGTCGCCCGCGAAGAGCTGACGCAGTTCGGCGAGCAGTTGCGGCGCGTCGGCTTCGACGCCGGGGTAGTATCGGCTGTCCATCGTCACTTAAAAATTCCTTTCGGGCGTCCGTCGCGGCGCGCAAACCTAGCGCGCCCGCCTTGAAGACGCTCTGAACTCTTACGAAGAGAATTATACTGCGGTTCGCGTCCCGGCGGCGATGACGCGGAAAGGTTGGAGGCGAGGGCGGCGCGACTCAGTTCTGCTTCTCTGACTTCTTCTTCTCTGCCTTCTTCGCCGCCTTCTCTTCTTCCTCGGTCGGGACTTTCTTGACGGCCGCGACTATCTGCTGCGCGTTCTCGATGGCGAGCTCAAGCTGGCCGCGCTCGGCGTCGTCGCTCATCCCCTCGCGCATCGCTTCGAGGCGCGGGAGCATGCGCGCGCAAGCCTCGGCGAGGCGGCGCACGGCCTTCGGGACGAGCGGACTCTTCTCGCTATGAATGGCCGAGTCGTCGACGTTGGTGATTGCCTCGTCGAGAATGTTGGCGATGTCGGAGAGGAGTTCGGCGCGCGTGCCCGTGACGGCGTCGGCGTACTCCGTGTAGTCGGGCAAGTCCGGGTGCAGCCTCTCCTGCTCCTTCTGCGTCGCCGCCTTCGCGGACTCTTTGGAGGCCGCCTGCGGGTCGGTAATCATCTGCAGACGCCGCTCGGCGGCCTTGACGAAGACGCCGACGCGCTTGTCTATCTGCTGGTTGTCGCGCACGTGCTCGACTTCGCGCGGCGTCAGGTACTCGCGCTGGAAGGCGCGCGCGTCCGGCGCGGCGAGGAGCGAGACGCAGGCGAACAGGAGGAGGGCGGGGAAGTTTCTGCGCGCGAAGGTTCGGCTCATGGCTCGTCGGGCTTCCTCTCGGGCTGTTTGTCGGGGGGCGTTGTGTGCGCGCTGCCGTCGCCGCCCTTCTTCTGCGGCCGCTCGCGCAAGACCGTGTCGCTGTAGAAGGCTTCGAGCGCGAGCGTGCGCGCCTCTCGCACGAACTCGATGCACGCCTTGACGTGGACGGCGTCCTCCGAGGGCGTGAGCCGCCGGATGGTCTCGATGCGCGGGACGTGCGCGCGCAGGGTGAGTTCGAGTCGCTTGAAGAGGTCGCGCGACTTGTTGGCCCGCCCGTCCTGATTGAGATGTTTAATGACGTCCTCGATGAGCGCCTGATAGACGCCCAGCTCGTCGGCCGCGTCCTCGAACTTCTCCGAGGCCGTGAACGTCGCGGCGTTCGTCAACCTCCGCTCGGACATTTCAATCGTGAGCTTGAGACGCGCCTTGCGGTCTTTGGCCTGCGTGAGTTGCGCGAGGTCGGCGTCGGGCACGCGCTTGACGGGCGGCGGCGTCACGTCCTCCGTGCCGGGCGGGACGGGCTGCTGCCGCGCGTCGAGTGCGAAGGCGTCGAGCGCGAGACACGCGCAGAGCAGGGAAGCGGCGACGGCGGCGCGCGCGAGCGTCTGCCGTCGCCAAGCGACCGCCGACGCGCTGTTGGAGACAGCGAGTCTGTCATCAACACGCACATCAAAGCGCGCAACAACACGCGCATCGAAGCGCGCATCAACGTGCGCGCGGCCGTGAACGACGCTCGCGCGCTTGCCCGTACTTCCTTGTGCTCGCTTCATCAACTCTTTTTCTTCTTCGACCCGTCTTTCTTCTTCACGCCCTCGCCGCGCTTAATCTGGTTGCGCAAGGTCGGCAGGCGCAGGTTGACTTTCCCTATCTCAAGCGAGTTCGTCGCGGAGTCGGCGCGCGCGAGAAACGTCTCGTAGGCGGCCAGCGCGTCGGTGAACTCGCCCAACTTGTCGTGCGCGCTCCCGATGAAGAAGTGCAGGACGGCAAGCTCGGGACGCGCGCGCGCCATCCAGTTGTATTCGGCAATCGCCTCCTTGTAAAGCCCCATCTCGTAGAGCGCGGTGGCGAAGTTGGCGCGCGCCGCGTAGTCGTCGGGCGCGAGCGCGAGGACGCGCTTAAGGAGCGACGCCGCTTCGGGAAACTTGCGCAACTGGACGAGCGCGGCGGCGTAGCCGACGGCGTACTTGGCGCTTCGCGGGTCGGCCTCGTTAGCGCGGCGGAAGTATTCAAGCGCGCGCGCCGGGTCGGTGGTGCGATTGAGTTCTCCGAGGCACGCGAGCAGAGGTGCGTTGCGCGGCTCGGCTTCGAGCAGACGTTCGAGCGCGGCGCGCGACTCGGGGCGCGGGTCGCAGTCAACGGAGATGAGCGAGGCGAGAAGGTTTTTAACGTCGGACGTCTGACGCTCCGCTTCGGGCAGCGATTCGAGGACGCGGCGCGCATCCTGCTTGCGCTCCATGCGCGAGTAGAGGCTGGCGACGGCCAGCGCGAGCTTCGTGTCTTCTCGCGCGGCCGCTTCGAGTTGCGCGAGGTCTTTGGCCGCGCCGTCGAACTCCTTGCCCTCGAAATAAACTTCGGCGCGACGGAAGCGCGCGAGCTTATTGCCCGACTCAAGCTCAAGCGCGCGCGTGAAACTCTTGAGCGCGGCCTCGCGCTCGCCCGAAGACTTCTCGGCCTCGCCGCGCGCGAGCCACGCTTCGGCCCTCGCGCCTTCGCCGCCCGCTTCGGTCACGCGACGCCAGTGGGCGAGCGCGGCCGAGGCGTCGCCCGCCTGAGCGCGCAGGGCGACGAGCGCAGCCGACGCTTGCGTATCCTCGGCGTCAAGCTCGACGGCGCGGCGCAAGAACTTTTCGGCCTCGGCCGCGCGCGCAGGCTTGCGCGCCAGCAGTAGACCGAGCGCCGAGACGGGCAGAGGCCAGTCGGGTCGAAGCTCCAGCGCGCGACGGAAACCCTTCTCGGCGTCGGCGGCACGTTCGAGCGCGACGAAGGCCAAGGCTCTCTGATATTCGGCTTCGGGGAATTCGGGTTGGAGTCGGATGGCCTCTTCGTAGAACTCGACGGCCGCCTCCAAGTCTTCGCGCGAGCGCGTCGCCATGCCCTTCTGCTGCGCCGCCAGCCCCCGGTTGAAAATCTTAACGGGGTCGTTCTGCTCCTCGAACTCCTCCTGCGCGCGGGCCGCGCCCGCACAGCAGACGAAGAGGAGCGCGAAGAGCAGCAGGCGCGTGAGTGCGCGCGCGAGAGACGACGGCGACGACATGTATTGCGACGACACCTTGATTGACGACCGTTAACGGGAATCGGGATTTAGAAACGGGAGACGCGGGAGTTTGACCCGCCGCGAATATAACACGCGCGCCAAAGGCAGTCCACGCGCTCTCCCTCTCTGAAGTCCTAGATGCCTCGCGCGAAGGTGCGGGTTGCGCGACCCCCTTGCATGCGCTAACATTCGCCCCCGTAATACTCTTCAACACAACACGCGGTCGTCCGCTTTTGAACGCGGACGTGGGACTCCGGCCGAGGCTCGCGCCAAGGCCATCCGGACGCGAGGTGACAGTGGCTCTTAAGAACCGTGCGGTCGAAGATGCGCCGTCGGCGGATGCGCTCGGCGCGGACGCGCTGAAAGCATCTGCGCCGGACGCGCAGGTGTCGGCCGAGGCGCACGCGAAGGAAGACGCTTTGCGCGCGCTCTTGCGCGAGATGGGTTCGGTCGTCGTCGCCTTCTCCGGCGGCGTCGACAGCACCTACGTCGCCTACGTCGCGACGAGCGAGCTTGGCGCGCGCGCACTCTGCGTGACGGGCGAGTCGGCGAGCCTCGCCGAGCGGCAGCGCGAGGAGACTCTGGAGCTTGCGCGCCGCCACGGCTTCCGCCACGAGGTCATCAGCACCGAAGAGCTCGCCGACGCGCGCTACACGCAGAACGCCTCAGACCGCTGCTACTTCTGCAAGACGGAACTCTACTCGAAGCTCGCGCCCATCGCCGAAGAGCGCGGCATCGACTTCGTCCTCGACGGCTCGACGACCGACGACTTAGGCGACTACCGTCCGGGCCGCGCGGCGGCCGGCGAGCGCGGAGTCAGAAGTCCTCTCGTCGAGGTCGGGATGTCGAAGCGAGAGGTGCGCGAGTTGAGCCGGCGCGCGGGCCTTCGGACGTGGGACAAGCCGGCCAGCCCTTGTCTTTCGTCGCGCATCGCCTACGGGACGCCCGTGACGGTCGAGCGACTGCGCACGGTTGACCGGGGCGAAGAGGTGATGCGCTCGCTCGGCTTCCGCGAGTTCCGCGTGCGCCATCACGACGAGCTTGTGCGCATCGAGGTCGCGCCCTCGGAACTCGACCGCGCGCTCCGGCGCGACGTGGCCGACGAGCTTGCCCAAGCTTTCCGCGCGCTCGGCTTCCGCTACGTCACGCTCGACCTCCACGGCTACCGCACGGGGGCGATGAACGAAGTCTTACACAGCATTCAGCAGTCAGCGGTCAGCCATCAGCCCGAAGACTTAAAAAGCTGAAAGCTGAGTGCGGAGTGCTGACAGCTTCTCTGGAGAAGGAAAATGGCGAATCCGATGGTGGACGACACTCGGCGCATACGCGAAGACAACCCGTTCGAGTCCATGATGCAACGCTTCGACCGCGCCGCCAACCTGCTCGACTTAAACCCCGACCTCTACGCCGTGATGCGCGTCCCGAATCGCGAGCTGAAGGTCTACATCCCCGTCCGCATGGACTCGGGGCGCATCGAGGTCTTTGAGGGCTACCGCGTGCAGCACAACTTCGCGCGCGGGCCCGCGAAGGGCGGCATCCGCTACGCGCCCGACGTGACGATTGACGAGGTACGCGCGCTCGCCGCGTGGATGACTTGGAAGTGCGCCGTCGTCAACGTGCCGTTCGGCGGCGGCAAGGGCGGGGTGGTCTGCGACCCGACGCAGATGTCCATGGGCGAGCTGGAGCGCATGACGCGCCGCTACGCGGCCGAGCTAATCGACTTCATCGGCCCCGAAAAGGACGTGCCCGCGCCCGACATGAACACCAACGAGCAGACGATGGCGTGGATTATGGACACCTTCTCGATGCACGCGCGCCACACCGTCAACGCCGTCGTCACGGGCAAGCCCGTCGAGCTCGGCGGCTCGCGCGGACGCCGCGAGGCGACGGGGCGCGGCCTGCTCTTCGTCATCAACGAGGCGATTAAGATGTTCAAGATGACGCCGCCGCAGACGCGCGTCGTCGTTCAGGGCTCCGGCAACGTCGGCGGCATCGGCGCGCGTCTGCTCCACGAGTCGGGCTACAAGGTCATCGCCATCTCGGACATCTTCGGCGGCATCTACAACCCCGACGGCATAGACATCCACGCCGCCCTCAAACACCTTCAGGCGACCCGCTCCTTCGAGGAGTTCCCCGGCGTCGAACGTGTCTCGAATCAAGAACTTCTGGAAATCGACTGCGACGTGCTCGTCCCGGCCGCGACCGAAAACCAGATCACCTCGGAGAACGCCGACCGCATCAAGTGCAAAATCCTCGCCGAGGGGGCCAACGGGCCGACGACCGCCGCCGCCGACGAAATCCTCCACAGCAAAGGGGTTTTCGTCATCCCTGACATCCTCGCCAACGCCGGCGGCGTGACGGTCAGCTACTTCGAGTGGGTGCAGGACAGGATGGGCTACTTCTGGAAGGAAGACGTCGTCAACGACCGTCTTCAGGATGTGATGGTCGCCAGCTTCAACGACCTCGTCCGCTACGCCGACGCACACTCGGTGGACACGCGGACGGCGGCCTACATGCTGGCGATTGACCGCGTGGCCTACGACACACGCATGCGCGGCATCTATGCGTGACAAAAAAGTGTAAGGTTTTTCGTGCTAAGTGGTGAAAAACTCTTGATTTCCACGTCGAGGTGGAGTATGGTCTGGCGGAATTGGTACGTCGGGGTGGAGTCTTCCCGCGCGAAAAAATTGCGCCCCCCTCGGCCACGCCAAGCAGGTTCGATTGACAGTGGCACGCCTGTTTTCGTATAAGCAGGCTGCGCCGAAAACGAAGACACAACCGAAGCTTTCAGTCGAGAGGTGCTCTGAAGAGGCAGTCACTATCCGCCCGCAGAGAGCCTTATAGGTTCGGCGCCTCTCGCTGCTCCGCTCCATCTACAAGACGTGTTCGGTCGAGGGCGGGAGCAGTTTTTCACTGACTTAGGGTTTGTACGCTTGTAGTTTGGAGCGGCTCTGCGCGGATTTCCGTTCGAGGAATCATCCGGAAGCGTATGGTCGCCCCCTTCCGCAAAATTATAAACTCATTTCGCAGGAGGAATGCGATGAGACTCGCGAGAAGAGCGCTCGTTGCCGCGCTCGCCACGTTGATGATGCTGTCGGTGGCGTTCGGCCAGACGCTCCGTCAGGAGAAAGACCCACGCAACCAAGCTCCGACCGTCGGCACGGGCGGCTCGCCCGGCGGGCCGACAGGGCTGTTCACCATCTACGACGGTGACACCCTGCGCAAGGGGGAGTTCACCTTCAGCATCGCTTACAGCAACTATGACCGCGACCCCGGCAACGTCGACATTGTCGAGGTGCCGTTGAGCTTCCAGCTCGGACTCGGTGACCACGTCGAGCTGTTCTACAACACGGACGGCTATCGCGGGGTCAAGGTCAACAACCCGCAGAACCTGTCGAGCTTCTACCTGCCGAACTCGCAGCTCTTTTTGGGCGGCGCGCTTCGCAGCGGCGGCGCGATCATCCTCGCGCCCGTGCGCGTCTCGGGGCCGACGCTCGGCGTCTCGACGGTCTTCCGCCCCATCGGCAACCAGCCCTTCGTCCAATTCC
>DASUNL010000408.1:0-8888 GCA_036277175.1 Pyrinomonadaceae bacterium
AGAGCGGAAGTATAGCGCAGCGCGTCGGCGCGACGCCAACCGCCGTCGCCCGACCGAACGGCACGCTTCGCGCGCGCCTTGCTTGACAGTTGCGTGGCGCGCTCTGATACCATCCCACGGTCGCTTTAATGCAGGAAAAAACGAGAGTTTCAATCCCCGCCTCATTGCGCGAGCGCATGGGCGCGGCCCGCCGCGTCTTCGTGCTCACGGGCGCGGGCGTCTCGGCCGAGAGCGGCGTGCCGACGTTTCGCGGCGGCGGCGCGGCGGCCGTCTGGAAGGGACTGCCGTTTGACGTCATCTCTTCGGCGCGGATGGTCGAGCGCGACCTGCGCGCCGTCTGGGAGTGGTTCGACTACCGCCGCGAGCTTCTCAAGACGCTGCGCCCGAACCCCGCGCACCGCGCGCTCGCCGACTGGCAGGAGCGTTTCGAGCGTCTGACGCTCGCGACGCAGAACGTCGACGGGCTGCACGCCTCGGCCGGCTCGCGCGACGTGCTCGAACTCCACGGGAGCATCTGGACGGCGCGCTGCGTCGATTGCGAGGCGCGCGAGGACATACGCCAGCTCGACTCTCAAGTGCGACCGCCCGTCTGCCGCGCGTGCGCGGGCGAGATGCGGCCCGACGTGGTTCTCTTCGGCGAGATGCTGCCCGTCGAGACTTGGGCGCGCGCGGCCGAGAGCGCGGCCGCCTGCGACCTGTGTCTCGTCGTCGGCACGTCGGCGATTGTCTACCCGGCGGCGTCGCTCCCTCTCGCGGCGAAAGAGGCGGGCGCGTACCTCGTCGAAGTGAACCCGGAGCGGACGCCCCTCTCCGAGTTGTGCGACGCGACGATTCAAGGCCCTGCGGGCGAGGTGCTCCCGTTGCTTTGAGCTAACGACTAACGGCTAACCGCTAACAGCTTCTCATGCGAACGCTCTACTTCGACTGCTTCGCCGGCATCAGCGGCGACATGATTCTGGGCGCGCTCGTCTCGGCGGGCGTGGACGAGCGCGAGCTGCGCGCGCGTCTCGAACTGCTCGGCGTCGAGGGCTATGAGCTGACGTTCGAGCGCGTCGACCGTTCCGGCATCAGCGCCGTCCGCGCGCACGTCCGCACGAAGGAAGAGCATCATCACCGTCATCTGTCAGACATACTCAAAATCATCTCCGCGTCGCGCCTCGAAGAAAATGTTAAGGGACGCGCTTCTGAAATCTTCCGTCGTCTCGCCGAGGCAGAGGCGCGCGTGCATAACGTCGCGGTCGAGCGGATACACTTTCATGAGGTCGGCGCGCTCGACGCGATTGTCGATGTGGTCGGCGCGTGCGTCGGGTTCGAGTTGTTAGGCGCGGAGCGTTTCGTCTCGTCGGCGCTTCACGTCGGGTCGGGGACGGTCGAGATGGAGCACGGGCGTTTTCCCGTGCCGCCGCCCGCCGTCGCGGAGCTTTTGAAGGACGCCCCAATCTATTCGACCGACATCGTGGGCGAGCTTGTGACGCCGACGGGCGCGGCCGTCCTCGTCTCCGTCTGCGAGGCGTTCGGCCCGCTCCCCTCGATGCGCGTCGCGGCGACGGGTTACGGCGCGGGCGGGCGTGAGTACAAGAACTTCCCGAACGTCCTGCGGCTCATCGTCGGCGAGGCGGAGGGCGCGGGCGCGGGCGTTGACGAGCGTTTGTTGATGGTCGAGACGAACATCGACGACCTCTCGCCGCAGACGCTAGGCTACCTGATGGACAAGGCGTTCGAGGCGGGCGCGCTCGACTGTTATTTCACGCCCGTCCAGATGAAGAAGAACCGCCCCGGCGTCCTCGTCTCGATGCTCTGCCGCCCGTCGGAGCGCGAGGCTTTGCTCGCCTTACTCTTCGCCGAGACGACGACGCTCGGTGTGCGCACTTACGAAGTCGAGCGTCGCGCGCTCGCGCGCGAGACGTTGCGCGTCGAGACAGAGTACGGCGAGATTGACGTGAAGGCGGCGCGTATGGGCGAGCGTCTCGTCGGCGCGAAGCCCGAGCACGACCAGTGCCGCGCGGCGGCCGAGCGCGCGGGCGTGCCGTTGCGCGTCGTCGAGGAAGCGGTGCGGGCGGCCTTCCGCGCGAAGGCGGGCGAGTGACTTCAATGTGAAATTTGAAATCTCACATCTCAAATTTGAAAATGCGTTAATTGACGTGAAGGGGTTTTAAGATGTCAACGAAGTTTTCAGCGACCGAGCCGGACGAAGACGCCCCCTCTGTGCGTGTCGTCGCGCCGTCCGCGCCCGTCGATTTAGAAAAGATTGAGCGCGGCGTGCGTCTGATTCTCGAAGGCGTCGGCGAGGACACCGCGCGGCAGGGGCTACTCGAAACTCCGCGTCGCGTCGCCGAGATGTACGCCGAACTGACTTCCGGCATGCGCGAAGACCCGCACGCGCACGTGACGGCGCTTCCGGGCGACAAGCACGACGAGATGGTCATCGTCAAAGACATACACTTCGCGTCCGTGTGCGAGCACCACCTTGCGCCGTTCGTCGGGCGCTGTCACATCGCCTACATCCCGAAGAAGGGGCGCATCGTCGGCTTGTCGAAACTCGCGCGCCTCGTCGAAACCTTCGCGCGCCGCCTGCAAGTGCAGGAGCGTCTGACCTCAGAGATTGCCGACACGCTGTTTGACGGCCTGCAACCCGTCGGCGTGATGGTCGTCATGGAGGCCGAGCACACCTGCATGAGCGTGCGCGGCGTCAAAAAACCCGGCGCGGTCACCATCACCTCGGCCATCCGCGGCGGCTTCCGCAAAGACCCGCGCACGCGCTCCGAAGCGATGTCGCTGATTAAAGGGCAGTGACGAGTGACAAGTGACGAGTGACGAGTTAAAGTCACAAAGTAGACGCCGCTAATTTCTGCTCGTCGCTCGTCACACGTCACTCGTCACTGTTTTAGTATGAAGACTTTCTACATCACGACCCCCATCTATTACGCCAACAGCCAGCCGCATCTGGGGCACTTGTATACGACCGTCGTGGCCGACGCGCTGACGCGCTTTCATCGCCAGCGCGGCTTCGAGACGTACTTTCTGACGGGGACGGACGAGCACGGCATCAACATCGAGCGCGCGGCCGCTCGCAACAAACGGACTCCGCGCGAGCAGGTCGATTACATCGTCGGCGAGTTGAAGAAGATGTTCGCCGCCTTCGGCCTCGACGGCGCGCACGGCGGTTACGACATTTTCATGCGCACCTCCGAGCCGTTCCACTACGAGGGGGCGGCGCACTTCTGGCGGCGGGTCGCCGCGACGAAGACGCCCAAAGGCCGCGACGCCATCTACACGGACTTTTACGAGGGCTGGTTCTGCGCCGCGTGCGCGACGTTTAAGACCGAAGAGGAGATTGTCGAGGCGAAGGAGGCGGGCGGCACTCCGCTCTGCCCTGTGCATGAGACGCCGCTCGACCGCGTCTCCGAAGAGAGTTACTTCTTCCGCCTCTCCGATTACGACGAGGCTCTGCTCTCGCTCTACGAAGCGCGACCCGACTTCGTCCGCCCAGAGGCGCGGCGCAACGAGGTCATCAGCTTCGTCCGCGCAGGGCTGCAAGACGTTTCCATCAGTCGTCTGAGAGCTTCCGTCTCGTGGGCCATCCCCGTGCCCGACGCGCCGGAGCATTCGATTTACGTCTGGTTCGACGCGCTCATCAACTACATCACGGCGCTCGGCTACGGGAGCGAGTCGCGGCGCGCGGAAGTCGGCGAAGAGTTTTTTGAAAAGTTCTGGCCGGGCGTGCATCTCATCGGGAAAGACATCCTGCGCCAGCACGCGATCCTCTGGCCGTCGATGCTGATGGCGGCCGGGGTCGAGTTGCCGCGCGCCGTCGTCGCACACGGCATGTGGCTCGACCCGCAGGGGCGCAAGCTCTCGAAGACGCTCGGCAACGCCATCGACATCGAGCTTGTCCGACGCCACACGTCGGCCGACATGGTGCGCTACGTTCTCATGCGCGAGATGGCGTTCGGGCAGGACGGTCGTCTCGGTTACGAGTCGGTCATCGACCGCGCGAACAGCGACCTCGCGAGCGGCCTCGGCAACCTCGCGAGCCGGACGCTGACGATGATTCGCAAGTACTTCGACGGCGTCGTGCCCTCGCCCGACATCTCGGAGGCGAAGCGTCTCGCGGCGAAGCGCGCGGGCGTTGACTCCGACGCGATTGAGGCCGCCACCGCGCTCGAACTCGCGCGCACGCAGTTCGTCCAACAGTTCGACGACCTCGCTTTTAACCGCGCGCTCGAAACCCTGTGGGCGACAATCGCGCGCACAGATAAATTTCTGTCGGACGCGAAGCCTTGGGAGCTTGCGCGCTCGGAAGAGCAGCGCGAGACGCTCGGCGTTGTGCTCTTCCGCGCGGCAGAGACTTTGCGCTGGCTCGTAGTGATGTTGTACCCGGTGATGCCCGAGTCGGCGGAGAAGATTTGGAGTCAGTTGGGTCAGACGGAAGATTTGCGACACACAGACCCCGCCTCGCTCGCGTGGGGCGGTTTAAAGGAGGGCACGCGCATCGGCGAGGTCACAGCCGTCTTCCCGCGCGTGGACAAGGCGAAAGCGATGGCAGAGATTGAGAAGGAACTCGCGTCCGAGCGCGAGAAGGAACAGCAGGAGTCGCAAGGCTCGGGCGCGCACGCAACGCAGGCCGCGACGCCCGGCGCGGCGACGACGGACGAAACGAAACCTGAGCCGCCCACGCGCGGCGCGACCGAGGCCGACGCCGTGCCCGCAGCCGCCGCGCAAGCGTCGGAGCAGGGCGGCGCGGAGGGCGTCGCAAACTACATCGGCATCGAAGACTTCGCGAAGGTCGAGATGCGCGTCGGGCAAGTCCTGACGGCCGAGCGCGTGCCGAAGGCGGACAAGCTTCTGCGCTTAACGGTGGACGTGGGCGAGGCCGAGCCGCGACAGATTCTCGCGGGCATCGCGCAGCACTACGAGCCGGAAGGTCTCGTCGGCCGCAAGGTCGCGGTCGTCACCAACCTCAAGCCGCGCAAGCTTCGCGGCTACGAGTCGCAGGGCATGGTGCTCGCCGCTTCCGTCGGCGAAGAGGGCCGCCCCGTCCTCGCCACCTTCACGGAAGACGTGCCGAACGGCGCGAGACTCAAATAAGAGTGACGAGTGACGAGTGACGAGTTAAAGATAACTTCAAGCTCGTCGCTCTTAACACCTGAATCGTCGCCGCTCATCACTCATGGCTTTGCTCGTCACTTGTCACTCGTCACTGTCTTGTATGTTTGTTGACTCACACGCGCACATAGACGGCGAGGAGTACGAGGCCGACCGCGACGAGGTCGTCGGGCGCGCGCGCGCGGCGGGCGTGCGCGCGATTCTCAACGTGGGGACGGGCGACCCGCGCGCGGGCGGGTTCGAGCGGGGCGTCGCGGTCGCCGAGCGTTACGAGGAAGTCTACGCGGCGGCCGGCGTCCACCCGCACGACGCGCGGCACTATACGGACGAGGCCGAGTCGCTTCTCGTCTCGCTCATGGGCGGCGAGAAGGTCTTGGCGTGGGGAGAAATCGGACTCGACTATCATTACGACAACTCGCCGCGCGAAGTGCAGCGCGAAGTCTTCGCCCGACAGCTCAGGCGCGCGCGCGAGTTGCGGAAGCCCGTCATCATTCACTCGCGCGAGGCTGACGAGGACACGGTCGCCGTGCTTCGTTCCGAGTCCGAGGGCGGGCGTCTGCGCGGCGTCATGCACTGTTTCGGCGGCGGGGCGGAGATGATGAAGGAGGTGCTGGCGCTCGGTTTTATGATTTCGTTCGCGGGCAACGTCACGTTTAAGAAGGCCGAGCCTTTGCGTGAGGTCGCGCGGCTCGTGCCTTCGGATAGATTGTTGATTGAGACCGACTGCCCTTACCTCGCGCCCGTCCCGCATCGCGGGAAGCGAAACGAGCCGGCCTTCGTCGTCGAGACGGCGCGTCGCTTAGGCGAGTTGTTCGGGATGGAGGCCGAGGAAGTAGGGCGTCGCACGTCGGAGAACTTCGCGCGCTTCTTCGGCCTCGACGTCCTCCCGGCCGCTTAGAGACATTCTTCTTTTGCGCTCGCGCCGCTTAATGTTATAAAAGAGCACGACGGTTCGCGGGGCCACGCGCTCTTTAAGGCCCGCCCCCTTGATGCCTTATGCACACTTCCGTTCACACGGCCACGGTTGACGAGGCGCGCGCGTCGGCCCGCCGCATCTTCGGACTCATCGCGCCGGAATTGGCTCTCGTCGAAGAGGAGTTCGAGCGGCAGGCGCGCTCGAACATACAGGTCATCGCCTACATCGGCGACTACCTCCGCTCGTCGGGCGGCAAGCGCGTCCGCCCCGCGCTCACCATCCTCTCGGCGCGCGCGGCCGGCGACGCCGCCTCGCCCGCGAACGTCATCCGCATGGCGACCGTGATGGAGTTTCTCCACACGGCCACGCTCGTCCACGACGACATCATCGACAACGCCGAGACGCGCCGCAACCGCCCGTCCATCAACAGCCGCTTCGGCAACCAGACGGCCGTCCTGATGGGCGACTGGCTCTACATGTCGGCCTTCGAGACGAGCCTACAGGAACGCTCGCTCCACGTGCTCGACATCCTGACCGCCGTCACGCGACGCATGACCGAGGGCGAGCTGATTCAACTCACCCTCATAGGACGCGCAGACCTCAGCGAAGAGCAATACCTCGACGTGCTCTACCGCAAGACCGCTTACCTCTTTAGCGCGTGCTGCGAGATTGGCGCGCTGCTCGGCGGCGCGTCGCCGGCCGAGCGCGAGGCGCTCCGCGTCTACGGGTTGAAACTCGGCGCGTCGTTCCAACTCGTCGACGACCTCCTCGACTTCACTGGGACGGGCGAAGTGCTCGGCAAGGCCGCCGGCGTTGACCTGCTCGAAGGCAAGGTGACTCTGCCGCTCATCTACCTGCTCGAACGCGAGCCCGCCCTGCGCCCGAAGGTTCTCCAAGTCATGCGCGAAGGGAACTACGACAACGTCCCGCGCGCCGCTCTGCTCGACGCGGCCGTCCGTACCGGCGCGCTCGACCGCGCGCGCGAACGCGCCTACGAGTTCGCCGAAGAGGCCCGCGCCGCGCTCTCGGCCCTGCGGCCGTCGCACTACACGGACGCGCTCCACGCCATCCCGGCCTACATTCTCGAACGCGAGATGTAGTGAAAGGAGCTGTCAGCACTCAGCATTCAGCTTTCAGCTCACGGCCGAAGCCGTTACGAAGTGACGCCCCGGAGATTCAAGCTAGTACATCTTTAAAGCTGAGTGCTGAAAGCTGAACGCTGAGTGCTATTCCGATGCCTGACGAAAATCTCCTCGCCACGTTAGAGCAGAGTTTGAGGCAGACGCGCGCGACGCGCGGGCGGCTCGCCTCGCGCCTCGCCGACCTCGAAGCCGAGGCCGAGCGCGTGCGGACGGAGCTGGCCGAGGTCGAGGCTCTGTCGAGCCAGACTGAGGCCGCGATGTTCCGCATCCTCTCCTCGATGTATAGCGGCGCGGCCGCCGCCACGCCCTCCGACGCCGAGATAGAGGCTGCGCTCCGTCGCGACGCGGCGCGCGCCGCCCGCGACTCCGCGCACGCGCACGCGCACGGCGGCGGGGTCGTCACGCCGCGACATGACATCCCGCCCGTCCACGCGGACGTCGAGCCGAAGAGCGACCGCTTCCTCGACCGCACCATCCCGCAGGCGACCGCGATGCTTCTGCGCGAGGCGGGCGGGCCGCTCCACGTCAACGAGATTTACAACCGCCTGCTCGAAGGCAGCTTCCAGTTCACCGGCCAGCACCCGACCATCAGCATCGCCGTCTCCCTCAACCGCAACCGACGCTTCCGCAAAGTCGCCCCCGGCACGTTCGACCTCGTCATCCGCGACGCCGCGCAAGCCTCTTGAGAGCGTTCAACAATCAGCACTCAGCTTTCAGCTTTCACTCGCGGCATCGAGCCGCTTGAGATGAACGCTGAACGCAAGTGAGACTCAAAGCTGATTGCTGAACGCTGACTGCTGACAGCTTCTTATGCGAGCGATGATTCTGGCGGCCGGTTACGGCACGCGGCTGTGGCCTCTGACGATTGACCGCGCGAAGCCGGCCATCCCCTTTATGGGGCGGCCGCTCGTCGGTTACGTCGCGGAGTACCTCGCGCGCTTCGGCTGCAACGAGGTGGCCGTCAATCTTCACCACCGGCCCGAGTCGGTGCGCGCCGCGCTCGGCGACGGGAGTCGCTTCGGCGTCCGGCTCGAATACGTCGAAGAGCCCGTCATCCTCGGCACGAGCGGCGCGCTCGACAACGCGCGGTACTTCTTCGAGAACGAAACCTTCGTCGTCGTCAACGGCAAAATCGCCACCGACATCGACCTAAACTTGGCCTTCGAGACGCACCGTCGGACGGGCGCGCTCGCCACGCTCGTTCTACAGCGCAACGACGCGCGCGAACGCTTCAGCACCGTCGATGTAAGCGACGGCCTCGTCCGGGGCTTCGGCCCGTCGCCGTCGAAAGAAGACGCGGGCGGCGACGTGCCCTTGATGTTCACGGGCATTCAGATTCTTGAGCCGCGCATCTTCGACTTCATCCCGCGCGGCGTCTTCTCGCACACGACGACGGAGGTCTACCCGAAGGCCATCGAGCGCGGCGAGCGCGTCGCGGCCCACGTCGCCGAAGGTTACTGGTACGAGCTTTCGACCATCCCGCGCTACCTCGACATCAGCCTCGCGCTGATGAAAAGAGAGGGCGTCGAGACAATCGTCGGCGAGGGCGCGCAGATTGAGCCGGGGGCGGACGTGAGTGAGGCCGTCTTGTGGGAGGGCGCGTTGGTAGAGAGCGGGGCGCGTGTGCGCCGGGCCGTCTTGGGCGCGGGCGTGCGCGTCGCGGCGGGCGAGGTGGTAGAGGACGCGGCGGTGGTGCGCGCAGAGTTGGTGGCGGGCGAGAAGAG
>DASUNL010000409.1:0-11738 GCA_036277175.1 Pyrinomonadaceae bacterium
GCCGTATGCCGTCCGCCTGCGCGTGGCGAACGACGGCCGCTCCGTCTTTGAAGACGCCGTCTACGGCACGCAGGAGCGCGACTACACGGAGATCGAAGATTTAGTTCTGCTCCGCTCGGGCGACCTCTCGCCTCTCTACAACCTCTCGGTCGTCTGCGACGACATCGAGATGGCGGTCACGCACGTCATACGCGGGCAAGACCACCTGACGAACACGCACAAGCAGATTCTCATCTACGAGTCGCTCGGCACGGTCGTGCCGACGTTCGCGCACCTGCCGCTCATTCTCGCGCCCAACAAGGCCAAGCTCTCCAAACGCAAGCACGGTGAAGTCGTCTCTTTGACGACCTACCGCGACCGTGGGTTTTTGCCGGCCGCGTTCCGCAACTACCTAGCGCTCCTCGGCTGGTCGCCGGGCGAAGAGAACAAAGAGTTGATGTCGCTCGAAGAGATGGTCGAGCTCTTCACGCTCGAAGGCATCCATCGCTCGAACGCCGTCTTTAACTTTAGCGACACCGACGAGCGGCAGTGGACTGACCAGAAGGCGCTCTGGATGAACGCCGAGTACATACGCACGCTCCCGCTCTCGGAACTCGCGCCGATGGTGCGAGCCGAGCTTGAGGCGGCCGGGCTTTGGCGCGCGGAGTACGAGGGCGTGCGCCGCGAGTGGTTCGAGCGTACGGTCGATTTGATTCGCCAACGCTTCTACACGCTCAAGGATTTTTCGGGGCAGGGGCGCGCGTACTTCGCCGACGACTTCGAGATGGACGACGCGGCCGTAACGAAGAACTTGAAGAAGGACGCGCGGCTGAAGGAACTTTTGCCCGCGCTCGCCGAACGGCTCGAAGCGGTCGAGCCTTGGACGGTCGAAGGGGTCGAGGCGGCGTTGCGCGCCTACGCCGAAGAGGCGGGCGTGAAAGCCGGTCTCTTCATCAACGCCTCGCGCACGGCGCTCACAGGTCAGGCGGTCGGCCCCTCGATGTTCGACGTGTTCGAGGTCGTAGGGCGCGAGCGCGCCGCCCGTCGCCTGCGCGACGCGGCGCGGCTCATCTAGATTTTTGCGCTTAGCGGGAAAGGTCTAAGTAAAGCGATGCTCACAAGAACACTCCGCGCGGCGATGCTCGTCGCCCTTTTGTCGGCGGCCGCGCACGCGCAGAACACGTCCGCGACGCCGACTGCCACGCCCGCCGCCACGCCGACGCCCGCGCGCCGCGCGACCACGGCCGCCGCGCCGCAGAACCCGCGCGCCGCAGAGGCCGAAGCGGGAGTGCGCGAAGCCTTCGACACGCTCGTCGACGGCATCCGCCGCGCGGACGTCGACACCGTGATGGGCGTCTACTGGAACTCGCCGCAACTGCTTCTCTTCAACAACAACGGCACGGTGACGCGCACTTGGGAGCAGGTCAAAGCGAACCGCACAAGCTCCTACCCGAACCTCTCGGACGTGAAGCTCGACGTGCGCGACGTGCGCGTGCAACTCCTCTCCACGCAGTCGGCGCTCGTCACCTGTCTCTGGACGCAGACGCAGACAGTGCGCGGGACAGCCGAGACCGCTTCGGGCCGACTCACGCTCGTCTTCCAGAAAATCAACAATGCGTGGAAGGTCGTCCACACGCACACAAGTCCGGACGCGCCCGACCCCTCGCGCCTTCCCACGTCCGAGCGCACAACAACGCCCGCGACGCCACCCGCGACCGAGCCGACGCCCCCGAAACCCTGAATCCCTCTCGCGTCCCCCGTTCGGCCTAAACGAAGAATCGAGGTGAACGAATCATGGACTGGATGAAAGGCCTTAATGACGTTTTGCAGCAGTACAACGGCGCGAGCCCGGACAGCGCGCCCGACACGGTCGAGGACGACTTCGACCAGTTGACCAACGCCGCGCCGCAGTCGGCCGTCGCCGACGGACTCTCGGAAGCCTTCCGCTCCGAACAGACGCCGCCGTTTCCGAACATGCTCGGCCAAGTCTACCAGCAGTCTTCGGGGCAAGAGCGCGCCAACATCCTCAACACGCTGCTCGCCGCGCTCGGGCCGACCATCCTCTCGCAGATTATGTCGCGCGCGGGCGGCAGCACGCAGACGAGTGGGGGCGCGTCGGCCGGCGGCGGCATACTCGACCAAATCCTCGGCGGCATCGGCGGTCTCGGCGGCGGAGGTGTTGACGCGGGCGCGCAGCCCGAGACGCCGCCGCAGGTGACGCCGCAACAGGCCGAGCAGATTCCGCTCGAAGTCGTCGAGGCCGTCGCGGCCGAGGCCGAGCAGCGCGACCCGTCAATCATCGACCAAATCAGCGACATCTACGCGCGCCAGCCGACCATCTTCAAGACGCTCGGCGCGGCCGCGCTCACCGTCGCCCTCGCCAAAATCGCCGCCCGCGCGAATCGCTAAAGCGAAGGCAAAGGGAAAAGCTAAAAGGCAAAAGTGAAGAGAGCACATCCGGCTCTTTACACTTTTGCCTTTTGCCTTTTCCCCTTTGCCTTTTTCCTTTTGCCTTTTAGAAGAACCTGACCGTGTAGGTCAGGCGCACGCCGCGACCCATCTCGGGCGCAAGCTCTTTGATGAAGGAGAGGTGGTTGCGGTAGAGCTTGTCGCCGAGGTTGAAGGCGTTGACGGAGATGATGTGCGCGAAGTGCGGGCGCGCGATGGTGTAAGAGCCGACGACGTTGAAGACGGTGTACCCGGCCGTGCGCGTCTCGGTCGGGAAGAGCGCGTTCTGTTCGCGCACGAAGACGGCCTCGGGGCGCACCGACAGTCCGCCGTGATGTAAGTCCAAACCGACGCGCGCTCGAACGGGCGGGATGCGCGGCAGGGGCACATCCCCGTCCTTCAGACGCGCGCTCACCACGTCCATTCCGAGATTGACGCCGACGTGCTCATTGACGTCGAAGCTCGCGCCCACGTCCGCGCCCGTGTAGCGGCTGTCGCCTTGGAGGTAGCGTGCGACCGTGAGTCCGTCCTCGATGTCGACGATGCCGTCGCCGTCTTCGTCGACGGGCGCGAGGAAGACGAAGTCGCGGATGTTGTAATAGTAGACGTTGGCGTCGACGCGCGCGCGCGGCGTCGAGTGGCGGAAGGAGAAGTCGAAGCCGTCGGCGCGCTCGCGCGTGAGCGCCGGGTTGCCGATTTCAAAGGTCAGGTTCCCGACGTGCGGGCCGAAGTTGTACAGCTCTTCGAGCGCGGGCGCGCGGTAGGAGTGTGTGTAGTTGGCGATTAAAGCGCCGCCCTGATAGATGCGCAGGAGGACGCCCGCCGCGCCCGAAAAGCCCGTGAAGTCGCGCGGCGCGAGCTGTGGGTCTGTGGGGCTGAAGCGGTTCGTCTCGACGCGCCCGCCGAGCTGAAACTTGACGCGCTCGAAGTCGAACTCTTCGAGGCCGAAGACGGAAAACATCTTCTGCTCAATCGGCCCGCGCACGAGCGCCTCCGCGCCCACGGTCTCGTAAGTTCGCGTGAAGCCCTCGAAGCCGAAGCGGCCCGCGAGCGCCTTGTATTTGCGCTGGTCGAACTGCGCGCGGTAGGAGAAGACGTCGTTGTCGAAGGTCGTGCCGACGATGTCGCCCTCAAGCTCTCGGTGTCGGTAGTCGGTGAAGTCGAGGCTCGCGCGGACGGCCGAGACGAACGACTTGAGGTCGCGCAGGCCGCCGCTCAAGCGAATGTTTCGGCGGCGCATGTCGAGGTCAATCAACTCGGCCTCGTCCGCGCGCGCCGCTTCGTTCTCTTCCCCCGGCTCGAACTCGCCGGCGAAGGGGACGCCGTAGCGCCGCTCGTCGTGGTTGTAGCTGGCGGAGAAGAAGCCGCGCGCGCCGAAGTGGCCGAAGCCGCCCTCGGCCGTCGCCATGCGCGTCTTCGAGTTGGGGACGCGCCCCAAAGGCGTCTCGTAGTCGCCCGTGCGCTGGCCCGACCCGCTCGCCCAGAAGCCCCAATTCTTGTACCAGTACTCGACGCCCGCGGACGCGGCGGCTTGCGAGTTGGTCGTGCCCGCGAGTCCCGTGAAGTAGCCGCGCCAGCCCTCGTGCGGCGACTGCTCGTCGCGCGTGATGGCGTTGACGACGCCGCCCAGAGCATTCGAGCCGTAGAGCAGAGTCGCCGGGCCTTTGACGACTTCGAGGCGTTCGAGCTGGAGCACGTCAATCGGCTCGCCGTGGTCGCCCGACTGCGAGCCGAGTGAGCCGGTGCGGATGCCGTCCTTGAGGACGAGCACGCGGTCGCCGTCGAAGCCGCGAATGACGGGCCGCGCCGACCCCGGCCCGAAACTGCGCTTCGCCACGCCCGGCTCTTTCTCCAACACCTCGCCGATTGAAGGGTGGCTCTCCTCGGCGAGCGTTATCGAAGTGACGGAGTTGACCGAGCGGAACGACTCGGCCGTCGATTCCTCGATGCCGGAGGCGGTGACGGTGACTTGCTCGCGCAGGTCTGTGAGCTGCAAGGCGAAGTCGGCCGTGGCCTCGCCGCCCGGTGCGACCGTGACGGTGCGCGCCGCGTCCGGTATGCCTTCGAGGTGCGTGACGACCGTGTAAGTGCCCGGCGGAACACTCGTGAACTCGTATGAGCCGTCGTCGCCGGTCACTTCGCTGAGACGGAGTTGGACTATCTGCACGCCGACGTTGTGAATCGGCTCGCCCGTCGCCGCGTAGGTGATGCGGCCGCGAAGCGTCCCCGCCTGTGGCTGCTGCCGCTGTTGCCGTTGCTCCTGCCGCGCGAAGACTTGCGCGGGCGCGCACGATGAGATGAGCGCAATCAAAACTAATAAGCTTCCGCTCCGAACTGGTGAACTTCCGCTCCGACGCATAACGAAACTCCTTCTCGTTGAACTCAAAAGCCGCCCGGCCCGCACGCGAATGGTCGCGTCGGGCGAAGTGCTCGGACGGCCCGCCGCGAGTGGCGCGGGGGCTGTCGAGCTACACGCTGATTGTGCTTAGGAGTTTTGCGTCGCGGGCGGTGCGCGTCCGCCGTGTGAGTGGTGAGACTCTTCCGCGTGGGCGCGCGCCTCGCGCGTCGCGGGTCGCGCGCACGGGCGCGAGGGCGCGGCAGTCGCGGGCGTGTGCGCGTCGAGGTCTGTGACGAAGTCGCGCTGGAGGTTGCAGAGCAGACACTGTGCGTGGCGTCCCGCGCCCGGAGAGCTTTCGTCGGGCCGTTCGTCGCGGACGAGAGTGCGGCTGTCGGAAGAGAGTTTGAGATTGAGGACGAGGGCGCGCGGGTGTGCGTGCAGCGTCGTGATGACGAAGGCGTGGGCGAGCAGGGCTAAGAGCGCGAGCGCAGACACGGGCGCGCGCCGCCCGCCGTTCATTCTCTGCTCCGCGCAAGTGCCCAACTCCGTAACTCCTCAAAAAGTCTCCGTCCGGTGTGGGGCTAAATATACTCGCTGCCGGGGCAAAACACGAACCTACTTCTCGTCCGTCAACTCTCGCGGGCTAGTGGCTTTGACGCGCGACGCGCGCGCGACGGCGCATCCTTTGCGAAGCCCTGACGGCACGTCCGCGACAAGGGGACGCGGCGGGCCGGTCGTCGGCCGAAGCGGGCGACTCAAGCTGAGCGTCCGTGCGGCCGCAGCGTCGCTCGCTGCTGATGCCGCCGCCGCCGAGACCGCATTCGACGACGAGACTCACCTGAAAGAGTCTGTGACGGGGATTGAAAGAGATTGCGAAGCGTTCTTTTTGAAGTTCCATGACGACCTTCCTGTGCCGGCCATTTGGGGCGGCCGGGGGGTTTGGGGCTAGAAGGTTTTCGGGAGACGTGTGCGGAGGCTTAGGCGGGCGTGGGTTCGTCGTCGGGCGCGCGGGCGCGCGCCCTACTTCGCGGCGGCGAGGTTGGGGGCGGCGAAACCCAGAGTGCCGAGGAGCTTCGAGTAGTTCACGCGGAACTCTTCGGTGCGTCGCTGGTGTTCGCGCACCCAGCCGGAGACGACGTTGCGCGTCTCGCGCTCGCCGTCGGCCGGGCGCTCGGCCCGCGCCTCGGTCTTCGGCCGCGCGTCGGCCCTCTGCTCGCGTTTGACGATTCTTACCCGCTTCGATTCGGACATGATGTTTTGGCCTCCGAACAGTAACGCGCGAAAACGTGCGGGGAGGGATCATTCGGCGCGGGACAATTTCAGAGGGCCGTCCGACGCGGCGGGCGGCGCGGGTTTTGGCGCGAGATTTAGGCGGGGCGAAATTGATAAGGCCGGACGGGTCGTTTATACTGAGCGCGAACCTTGCTGGACGGTCTTTTTTTAGGTAGTTCCCCCGTGAAAACATCCTCGCAGCACGAAGTCACACAGATGCTTCTCCGTCTGACGGACGGGGAGAGCACCGTCCTCGACGACCTGCTGCCGCTCATCTACGGCGAGTTGCGCCGGCTGGCGGCCAGCTACCTGCGCCGCGAACGCCCCGGACACACCTTGCAGCCCACGGCCCTCGTCCACGAAGCCTACATGCGGATGGTCGACCAGACGCAGGTGCAGTGGCAGAACCGCGCGCACTTCTTCGGCGTCGCCGCCCAGATGATGCGCCGCATCCTCGTCGACCACGCGCGCGGCCAGTCGGCCGAAAAGCGCGGGGGCGAATTCCAGAAGCTCTCGCTCGACGAAAACATCGACGTCTCGGGCGAACGGGCCTCCGACCTCGTCGCGCTCGACGAGGCGCTCGAACGCCTCGCCAAGCTCGACCCGCAGAAGTCCAAAATCGTCGAGCTGCGCTTCTTCGGCGGCCTCTCCGTCGAGGAGACGGCCGAGGTGCTCGGCGTGAGCGCCCCGACGGTCAAGCGCCAGTGGCGCATGGCTAAGGCGTGGCTCTTCGGACAAGTGCAAAAGTCGTAAAATCGTCAATCGTGAATCGTAAATGGTGGTTGAGTGCGCTTCGTGCTTGAGAGGCATCTTTCAAGTCCCCGAGACACTCAAACACTCTTCACGATTGACGACCGACGATTGACGATTCACGGTTTTTAATGACTCCGGAACGCTGGAACCAGATTGAGGAGATTTTTCAGGCCGCGCTCGACCTCCCGGCGGCCGAGCGGGAGGCGTACATCTCCGAGGCGGCCGGCGCGGACGAAGACCTGCGCGAGCAGGTGCGCGCGCTCGTCTCGCAGCACGACGAGGCGGGTGAATTCATCGAGGTTCCGGCCGTCGCGTTGACCGGCGTCGCCGGAGTCAAGACCGACCCGCACGCGACCACGCCCGACTCCGGCATCTTCGAGTTATTAGACGACCCGTTCACGGGCCGGCGCATCGGCGCGTACCGCGTCGTGCGCGAAATCGGGCGCGGCGGGATGGGCGCGGTCTATCTGGCCGAGCGCGCCGACTCGGAGTTCCGCCGCCGCGTCGCCATCAAACTCATCAAGCGCGGGATGGACACCGACTTCATCCTCCGACGCTTCCGCAACGAGCGACAGATTCTCGCCACGCTCGATCACCCCTACATCGCGCGCCTCCTCGACGGCGGGACGACCGACGACGGTCTGCCCTACTTCGTCATGGAGTACATCGAGGGCTTGCCGCTCTACCGCTTCTGCGACGAGCGCAAGCTGACAATCCCTGAGCGCCTGCGTCTCTTCCGACAGGTCTGCGACGCCGTCCACTACGCGCACCGTCAGCAGGTCATTCATCGCGACATCAAGCCGTCAAATATTCTCGTCACGGCCGACGGCGCGCCGAAGCTTTTGGACTTCGGCATCGCGAAGCTTCTGAACCCCGCGCTCGCCGCCGACATCACGCTCGACCCGACGGCGACGGCCATGCGCCTGATGACGCCCGAATACGCCTCGCCCGAACAGGTGCGCGGCGAGCCCGTCACGGCCGCCTCGGACGTCTACTCGCTCGGCGTCCTCCTCTACGAACTTTTGACGGGCCACCGTCCTTACCGCCTGCGCCACCGCGCGCCGCACGAGTTGGCCCGCGTCATCTGCGAGGAAGAGCCGGCGCACCCTTCAATCGTCATCACGCGGCCCGACGACCTTCTCCCCGCGCACGCGCCCGACGGGCAGACGGCGACGCTTCATTACCTGTATTGGAGTCGCAACGCGACGGTCGAGTCTCTGCGCCGCGAGCTCTCGGGCGACCTCGACCGCATCGTGATGAAGGCTCTGCGCAAGGAGACGGTCGAACGCTACCGCTCGGCCGAGGAGATGCGCGACGACATCACGCGCTTCCTCGAAGGGCGTCCCGTGCTCGCGCCGCCCGTCCCGTCCGTCACGGGTCGCGGCAAGGCTTCGACGCCCTTTGAGCCGCCGGCCGACGAGAAGTCAATCGCCGTCCTCCCCCTGAAGATTCTCGACCCGCAGGCGGGCCTCGACACGGGCGACGAGTTCTTGGGCGTGGGACTCGCCGACGCGCTCATCACGCGCCTCGGCGCTTTGCGACGCTTCACCGTGCGGCCGACGAGCACCGTCCTGCGCTACGGCCGAAACGGCGCTGACCCCGTCGCGGCGGGCCGGGAGCTTGGCGTCTCTTACGTCGTCGACGGCCACGTCCGTCGCGGCGCGGGGCGCGTCCGCGTCACCGTCCAACTCCTTGACGTGCGCGACGGAACTACTCTCTGGGGCGGGCAGTTCGACGAGCCGTTTACGGACGTACTCGTCCTCGAAGACGCGATTTCGAGTCAGGTGGCCGAAGCCTTAGTCCCGCACCTGACGGGCGCGGAGCGACGACAGCTCGCCAAGCGCGGCACGGACAACTCCGACGCCTTCGAGGCATATCTTCGCGGCCGCTACCACTGGAACACGTTCACCGAAGAGGGCTTCGCGAAAGCCATCAACTGTTACTACCAAGCGGTCGCGCACGACCCCGACTACGCGCTCGCTTACACGGGCATCGCAGACTATTACAACTGGCTCGGCGTCTACGTCATCCTCCCGTTCCGTGAGACGTCGGCCGCCGCGAAGGAGGCGGCGTCGAAGGCCGTCGAGCTTGACCCCGAATTGGCCGAAGGCTTCGCCGCGCTCGGCTTCGCGACGCTCACGCACGACTTCGACTGGGGCGCGGCCGAGGCGCAACTCCGACGCGCGCTCGAACTCAACCCCACTTACGCGACCGCGCACTCTTGGTACGGATTTCAACTCGCGATGGAGGGGCGCTTCGACGAGTCGGTCGCCGCGATGCGCCGCGCCGTCGAGCTAGACCCGCTCTCGCCCATCCACCAGCACGCCTTGAGCTGGTGTCTCTATCAGGCGCGACGCTACGAGGAAGCGGCCGCCGCCGCGCGCAAGCTCATCGCGGACGAGCCGAACTACGGCGTCGGCCACTTCTTCCTCGGCTGGATACTGCGCCACGTCGGCCAGCACGAAGAGGCGCTTAAAGCGTCGCTCAAGGGCGTCGAACTGCTCGGCCGCGGCCCTTATGTTCTGGGCGGATTGGGCGCGACCTACGCGGCGGCCGGGCGCACGGCGGAGGCGCGCGAGGTCTTACGCGAACTGCACGAGATCGCCGAGCAGCGACACGTCTCGCCGTATCACTTGGCCCTGCTCCACCGGCATCTCGGCGAGCACGAAGAGGCTTTCCGCCAACTCGAACGCGCGTTTGAGATGAACGATGCTTGGGTCGTCTGGCTCGGCGTCGAGCCGCAGTTCGACGCACTGCGCTCCGACTCGCGCTTCGCCTCGCTCCTGCGGCGGACGAACAACCCGCTCGCCTCGCGCCGCGCGGCCTCGCTCCCCGGCCCGACGACGGGTCAGAAGTCGGTCGCCGTGCTCCCGCTTCGCGTGCTGTCGATGCCCGGCGGCGACAACAACACGGGCGACGAGTACTTGGGCGTCGGACTCGCGGACGCGCTCATTACGCGACTCTCAAACCTCCACCGCTTCGTCGTGCGGCCGACGTCGTCGGTTTTGCGCTACAGCGGCGGCGAGGTCGACCCGTTCATCGCGGGGCGCGAGACGGGCGCGGACTTCGTCGTCGACGGGAACGTCCGCCGCGCGGGCGACGTGCTGCGCGTCACCGTCCAACTGCTCTCGGTCGCCGAGGGCGCGACGCGCTGGGCCGGCCGCTTCGACGAGAAGATTACCGACGTGCTCGCGCTCGAAGACACGCTCTCCGAGCAGGTCGCCACGGCGCTCGTCCCGCAACTCTCGGGCGACGAGCGCGAGCAACTCGCCAAGCGCGGCACGGACAACGCGCAAGCCTTCGAGGCATACCTGCGCGGCCGCTTCCACTGGCACAGCCTGACCGAGGAGGGCTTCGCCAAGGCGATTGACAACTACCGCCTCGCCGTCGAACTCGACCCCGACTACGCGCTCGCCTACGCTGGCATTGCCGACTATCACATCTTCGTCGGCATCTACGGGCTGCAACCCTTCATCGAGTGCTCGGCGGCCGCGAAGGAGGCGGCGCTTCGCGCGGTGGAGCTTGACCCCGAGTTGGCCGAGGGCCACGCCGCGCTCGGGTTCGCGCTCGTCACGCACGACTTCGACTGGGAGGCGGCCGAGCGCGAACACCGCCGCGCGCTCGAACTCAACCCGAACAACCCGACGGCGCGCGACTGGTACAGCTTCCTGCTGCTCAACCAAGGACGCTTCGACGAGGCGCTCATCGAGGTCGAGCGCGCGCACGAGCTTGACCCCTTAACGCCGCTCGTCTCTTTGGCCGTCGCGTGGTGTCACTATCACGCGCGCCGCTTCGACGAGTCGGTCGCCGTCCACCGCAGGGTCATCGACGCCGAGCCGCGCTTCGCCTACGGCCGTCTGATGTACAGTTGGGCGCTCAGGCGCGCGGGCCGACGCGGCGAGGCCGTCGAGCAGGCCGAACGCGCCACGCAAATCGGGGGCGAGAGCCAGCTCTACCTGACCGGCTTGGCCGCCGCCTACGCCGAGGCGGGCCGCGCCGAAGACGCGCGCGCGACGCTTGAGCGACTGCGCGTGATGAGTGAGACGCGCTACGTCTCGCCCTACCTGCTCGCCACCGTCCACGTCTTCTTGGGCGAGCACGAGCGCGCGCTCGCGCTCGTCGAAGAGGCCGTCCGCATCCGCGATGCGTGGGTGATGTGGCTCGCCGTCGAGCCGCAGTTCGACGCACTGCGCTCCGACCCCCACTTCCGCGAGCTGGTGCAGCGGACGAACAACCCGGCCGCGACCCGTCACGCCGAGTCGCTCGCTGCGGGCGGCGCGGCCGAAGAAGAGAAGTCCATCGCCGTCCTCCCGCTCAAAATCTTGGGCGGGCGCGGCGCGGAGTCCGGCGACGAATACCTGAGCATCGGGCTGGCCGACGCGCTGATTACTCGACTGTCGAACGTCCGCCGCTTCGTGACGCGCCCCACGTCCTCCGTCCTGCGCTACCGAGGCGAGGCGGGCGCAGACCCCGTAGCGGCGGGCCGCGAGCTTAACGTCGATTACGTCCTCGACGGAAACATCCGCCGCGCGGGCGAGAGCATCCGCGTGACGGCACAGCTACTTTCGGTCGCCGAGGGCGCGACGCTGTGGGGCGGTCACTTCGACGAACGCTTCACCGACGTCCTCGCGCTCGAAGACTCGCTCTCCGAGCAGGTGGCCGCCGCGCTCGTCCCGCAACTGACGAACGAGGAGCGGCAGAAGCTACAGAAGCGCGGCACGGACAACCCCGAGGCGTTCGAGGCTTACATGCGCGGCCGCCACCACTGGAACACGTTCACCGAAGAGGGCTTCGCCAAGGCGCTCGTCTGTTACAACCAAGCGGTCGCGCTCGCGCCCGACTACGCGCTCGCCTACACAGGCATCGCCGACTACTACAACTGGCTCGGCGTCTACGCCGTGCTGCCCTTCGCCGAAACCTCGGCCGCCGCGAAGGAGGCCGCGCTCAA
>DASUNL010000410.1:0-3519 GCA_036277175.1 Pyrinomonadaceae bacterium
CGCGCGGCGTCCTTCGGCAGAAGTGTAATCCGCGCGCGCGACGTGCCGACGCGCGGCAACTCTTGCGCGCCGACGCTACGCCAGAAGCCTTCCTCAGTCCGCGTGAATTCAACTTCCCGAAGTGTGCCCGCGTCGCGCAGACTGATGCGCGCGCGGCGGCCGTCAGACTCGACTTTGACCGCATCGGCGCACGGCAAAAGCCATTGATGCCACATTAACCTCGACGGCCGACCGAGTCGCACCTCGCAATCGGCCGCGCGCCCTTGCGCGCAGAGTCGCAGCGCAAGCCCCGCGGCCGCGCCCGTCGGCTCGGCCTCTTTCCCGGCGAGCGCGCTCAGCGCCCCGCCGAACGCGGGGTCCCAAATCGTGTCGAATGTCGGCTCTCCGGCGAGCCAGTCTTCCAACAGAGAAACCAGCCCGCGCCCCTCTCGTTCTAACTCGGCGGCATGATTTTTTAAGAACAGGCGGACGGCCTCACGCGCGAAGTTCGTGGCGACCGCCTCGAAAAACGGCTCGTCGAATTTCTCGTCGGGGCAGGAAAACCCCTGATAGAAAGGGGTCAGAGGGTGCTCGTACTTTGCGCTGAGCGCCTGCGGACTGGTAGTCATCCGACCTCCATCTTTAGGTCTATTCGCCGGAGTCCTTCGGAGAGCCGACGTGTGGTCGAGACTTCTGCATCACTGCCGTCGGCCACGACACCGAAAAAGTTCTCAGGCTGTAACTTGGGATGAGCTGCCCGGAGAGCGGCTTGAAAATCAAAGTCATTCCGGGATGAGACACGTTTCCGCTTACGTCGAAACGTTGGAGGTCGGGGAGGGAGTCGGTTTCATAATTTTAGCGGCGCGGGAAGCGTGTGACGGCCTGTGAAGGACATCATACGAGAGTGTCCCCGCGCGTTTATGAAACCGACTCCGGTTGCATTGCTATCCTGAACGCGGAGTGCTTAACGCCGCACTCTCACTCCCCTTCTTTAGTGTAATACTTGGTGAATCCCGACTCGTCGTCTTGACGATTCATGTCGGCGGCGAGCTGTGTGAGAATCTCGCTTCTCAAATTCTCAAGCGCGCCCTCGGAAGTCATTTGAGAGGTCACGCCTTCAGACGTTTCCGGTGAAGAGCTAATTGTTTCGGGCATTGGGATTTGATCTCCTCTTGTGTGGTTGAGGTTGGTGGAGCTTTGCCGTTGTCGGGTGTAGGACGGCGTTTTAGGAGCGGTAGTTCTGAGCGGCCGCTAGTAAACAGCCATTGCCGCGCGTTGTCAAGAAAATTTTCCCGACCGCGCGGGCCTCAAAGTTTGATTCCCGCACGCCGCGCGCGCCACGCACGCAGGTTTCCAACGCCCTTCAACGTTTCTTCGAGAGGGTTTCGCTGAGCGCGATAATCTTATCGAGGTCGCGGCTGGCTTTGCGTCCCTGTTCGAGGTCGAGCACCGTCAGAGACTCGAAGAGCGGGTTGGTGACGAAGTCGTAGATGTGTTTGCGCAGCAGGAGCAGAGAGTCTTCGGGGCGCTCGCCGAAGGACTTGATTTGTGTCTTCTCGTCCTTTTCATCCTTCGGCTTCGGCAGCGCGAGATTTGTCTTCAGACGCGAGGAGCACTTCTTTATCTCGGCGACCGCGCGGAAGACCGCGTCGTGGTTGCGCGCGAGTCCATCCTTCTCGGACATCGCAAGCGCGATGGCGTTGTAGCCGTCCTGCAAGCCCTTGAAGTCGTGCTGGATTTGATTCGTGACCTCTTTTGCGTGTTTGAGGTCGGCGGGACTCGAAGAGGGCTTGCCCTTCATGTCGCGGCTCGACTTCTCCAAGTCGTACAGCTCGCCCTGACGGTTCAGGCGTTCGATGCGTCGCTCCGACGGCGACGGGCGACGGCCTCCGCCGCCCTGCGCGAACGCGACACTCTCACTCGCCGTCAACAGACACAGAGCGGCGAACGCCGAGATGGCGGCGGAGATGGAGACGGCGACGGTTCTGACTTCAGAGTAACTCGCACTCATGTCACCCTCCGATTCGGTTAGGTTTTGGCGGCCATTATATTCGACTTTTACCAGCGGTGATAGGCCGGGTGGCCGGGTTTGACGGCGACGAACGTGCCGCGACACGTCGCGCAAGTTTTGCCCCCTGCGACGAGCGCGGCCTCGACTATTGCGCGGTCTTCAGTCGATTCGACGACGCGCGCAGTGAGCCTGACGGGCGCGTCGGTCGGCGTCGGCCGCAGGAGCTTTATCGAGTAGTCGGCCGTGACGGTGCAGGGCGGCTTGTCGAGTCGGTTTCGCAGCATCAGGTGATGCGCGGCGGCCCAGTTCGAGTGACAGTCGAGGAGCGTGCCGATGATGCCGCCGCTGAGCATGCCGGGGAAGGCTTCGTGATGCTGGGAAGGCATCCACTCGGCGACCCACTCTTCGCCGCCGGGGGCTGCGAAGCTGCGAATCCGCAAGCCCCGCTCGTTCACTGGGCCGCAGCCGAAACAGGCGTTCTCCGGCGCGTATGTCTCCTGTAGGCTCTTCTCGCTCATCTCACTCATACGGCTCATTCGTTCGACTCACTCATCGACGGGCGGGTCGCCGGCGTTGGCCGGTTGCCCCGCGTGATCCGCGCCGCGCACGACGCCCGTCTCGTCCAGATAGAAGGAGCGACGCCCGCTCGTCCCGTACTGCTTCGGCGTGGCGACGACGTTGTACTTGTCGCCCGAAGCCGAGACGGTGATGCGGTACTCCATCTTCTCCAACATCTCGCGCGAGAGATAACTCATGCGCGAATAGTGTTCGCCCCGCGCGTTGGCCGAGAGGTCGACTTCGCCACCCATCAGTTGTTCGAGCGTGCCGAAACTCCCCTTCCCTTCGCGCTCCCTGTAGGCGTCCTGCGCGTCGGCGATGTTGTAGAGCTGGCGTATGGCCGAGGTCTCGTTGGCGCGCAGAGGCGTCGCGCGCGCCCTCTGAATCGCGTCGGCCGAGGCGAAGAGTTTGACGAGGCCGATGGGCAGGCGCAGCTCGTGGAAGAGATTTCCGCCGCCGTCGTTCGTGACGGCGTAGGCGGCCGGTCGCGGACGCACGTCGTAGCGCGCGAGCAAAGCGTGAAACTCCGCGTCGTTCGGGTCGGCCCAAAGACGCATCTCTTTCTGCCAGCCCTCCATCAGTTTACGCGAGACGTAGACTTGGGCGAGCGTCTGTCTGGGCTGCCACTCGACGGCCGAGCGGAAACCCTCGTGCGAGGCTAGCACGCCTTGGCGCGCGTATGCGTCGGCGACGTGACGCATCGCCTCGGGCTGCGCGGCGAGGGCGAGGTAGTTGCCGATGAAGGCCGTCGTGAGTCCGCCGTGGTTTACGATTTCGACGCCTGAACGACGCTCCACCTGTCCGGCCGCGCCGATACTCTTCATGCCGAACGCTTCGAGCACGCGCGGCAGAATTTTCTTCACCGCGTCTTGGTTATTGAGCGAGATGAAGAGGACGAAGCCGGGCGCGGCCGCGTCGGCGACTTTCGCGGCGCGTCGCTGTCGGAAGAAGCGCGGGCCGTCGAACCAGTC
>DASUNL010000411.1:0-7756 GCA_036277175.1 Pyrinomonadaceae bacterium
ATCGTCCACGGCACGGTCGAGCCGTTCAGGTGACTCGCGCCGACAGCCGTGTAGCGCGGCCGCCCGCCCGCGCCCGCTCCGTCGTAAGGGCTGACGACCTCGATGCCGTGATACGAGAGCATGCGTTCGCTTAGGACGGCCGCCGTGACCCTCGTCTCGCCGCGCTCGTGCAGGTACGCGGCGAGCGCGCCCACGTCGTCGCCCCACTCGACGTTCGAGTCCGACAGGTAAGTCCAACCGGGCCGCGCGCGCGCGAGTTGGTTCACGTAAGGCATGTAGTGGGGGAACGCGAGCCAAGCCTCAAGCGCCATCCAGCCGACGCAGGCGAGGGCGACGAGCGCACACGGCGCGCGGCCGCGTCGTGCGCCCCACAGACGAGCGAGCAGCGCGCCGCCCAACGCGCAGAGAAACGGCAGCGCGGGTAGGACGTAGCGGACGCCGATGTTGATGGCGGTCGCGGAGGCCAGCGCGAAGAAGAGCAGCGGCGGGGCGAGCGCGTAGAGAAACTCACGTTCGCCGTGTCGCACGCGCCACGCCGCCCACGCGACCGACGCGAGCGTGAGCATGAGGAACGGGAGCGAGGTCTTCAACGCGAAGGCGACGGGGAAGTAGTACCACCAGCCGCGCGTCCGGTACTCGCCGAGCAGGAAAGCCTGATGCCCCTCGCGGTTGTGCGCGATTTGATAACCGACCCCCGCCACGAAGTCCGCAGGCAGCACACGCGCCGCCAGCCTTAGCGCGGACGCCGCGCTGTCCCCGTCGCCGCCCGCCTCGACGCGCGCCAGCTCCGAGCTTTCGAGCGCGCGTCCGTCGAAGTAGTAACCGGCGTGAAGCGTGACCCACGCGGCGAGCAGGGCGACGGCGAAATGTCGCAGCACTTGGCGGCGCGGCAGTTCACGGCGCGGCGCGCGCCAGACCCACACGACTCCGGCCGCCAAGAGCAACGGCGCGAGCGCCAGCATCGAGAACTTCGTCAGGACGGCGAGGCCGCACGCGAGTCCGACGAGCAGCGCGCGGCGCGCACGCGGCTCGCGCGCGTAAGACCGTAGCGCGTGGCAGAAGAGGAGGAGGCCGAGCGCCGAAGGGATGTCGGTGTGCGCGACGCGGCCGTGCGCCAGAACCGTCGGCTCGCACGTGAAGAGCGCGACGGCGAAGACGGCCGCGAGCGGGCCGAACAGGCGGCGTGTGTAGACGAAGAGGAGCGCGCCGAGCGCGAGCGTTAGGAGGACGGCCGGCACGCGCGCCCAGAAGGAGACGGCACGGAGCGCGCCCGCGTTAGCGCGCCAGAAGGGGACGCTGAAGTGCGCGCTCTGCTGCGCCTCACTGAGTCCGAGACCTTCGAGTCTCGGTGCTTCGACCCCGAGTACGAGGAGCGGCGCGGCGGCGAGCGCGGGCGCGAGCGGCGGGTGTTCGTTGACGGGCCGGAAGTCGCCGCGCGCGAGATGTTGGAAGCCCGCCGGTATCAGAACCTCTTCGTCAATCGTCACGCTCTTGCGCGACGCCGCGAGCAAAAGACTCGCCCCGAGCGCGAGTAGAAGGAGCGCGGCGACCGACTCGGCCACGCGCGGCGAAGACGTCAACGCTCTCACTCCTCGCGTACGCATCAATAAAGAAGCCGCCTCCACAAAGGAAGGCGGCCACACACTCGGACATTAAATCTCGACGCTCCGCGCGCCCGTCGCCTAGACGCGCGCCACTTCAGCCCCTTCCGTCTCCGCCGTCTCGCCGTCCTCGTCGGTCAGGGCTTGCTCTTCTTCTTCGTCAAACTGTCGCTGGCGGCGGACAGTCCCGTCCGACTCGAAGATGTACGCGGACGGCGCTTCGCGCATGATGATGTCTTGGAGGCGCATCAGTCCGTAGAGGAGCGCCTCGGGGCGCGGGGGGCAGCCGGGGATGTAGACGTCGACGGGGATGGTGCGGTCGACGCCCTGCATCGTCGAGTAGGAGTCGAACGGGCCGCCCGTCGAGGCGCACGCGCCCATGGCGATGACCCACTTCGGCTCGGGCATCTGGTCGTAGACGCGACGCACCACGGGGCCCATCTTGAGCGTGACCGTCCCGGCGACGATGATGAGGTCGCTCTGACGCGGCGAGGGGCGGAAGACGCCCGCGCCGAAGCGGTCGATGTCGAAGCGGCCCGCGCCCGTCGCGATCATCTCGATGGCGCAGCAGGCGAGGCCGAACGTCATCGGCCACAGAGCGGACTTGCGCCCCCAGTTGACGAGGTCGCGCACCGGCTTCGCGTTCATCACGGGCGCGCCGACGCCGCGCCGCAACGCATTGAAAATCGAATCGACGGTCGTGAGTACGATGCCTTCGGGATGCTCAGCCATAAAGAAGCTTTCAGCAATCAGCGTTCAGCGTTCAGCGTTACAAGCGACTCGACGGCTGACCGCTGAGTGCTGAACGCTGAACGCTCTTTCATGCCCATTCGAGAGCGCCCTTGCGCCATGCGTAGTAGTAGCCGACGATGAGGATGCCGATGAAGACGAACATTTCGAGGAGCGCGAACTTCGTGAACGAGAAATCGTCGCCCATGAAGATGATCGCCCACGGGAGCAGGAAGATGGTCTCCACGTCGAAGATGAGAAAGAGCATCGCGACGATGTAGTAGCGCACGGTGAAGCGGTCGTGCGCCTCGGTCGTCGGGTCGATGCCGCACTCGTAGGGGCGCGCCTTCGCCTTCTGGTAGAGGCTCGGCCGGACGAGTCGCCCCAAGACGATTGGCAGCACCGGAAAGATGACGGCGAAGACGAAGAAGATCATCACCGGCCAGTAGGCCGTGAGCGGCCCGCCGACCTCTGAGACGGTCGGGGGCGCGGTCGCCGCTTGTAGGAGAATCGCGCTCGGCATGCTTTTTTCGGAAGACCCTTACGGCGCGTCGGATGTCTGAAACGAAACTGATTCTAGGCGGCGGCGCGCGGCGTTGTCAAAACTTTTCTCGCCCCAACGTCAAGACTCTTCGTGCGTGCGTCCCGCGAGTTGCGAGACGGCGTGCGCGAGGACGGGACGGATGACGGCGAAACACTCGCGGACGCCTTTGGGCGAGCCGGGCAGATTGACGACGAGCGCGCCCGAGCGCACCCCGCACACGCCACGCGAGAGCATCGCGGTCGGCGTCGCGGGCGTTGTCCCGGCGCGCATCGCCTCCGCCATCCCCGGCACTTCCCTTTCGACGACGCCGCGCGTCGCTTCGGGCGTGTTGTCGCGCGGGCTGAGTCCCGTCCCGCCCGTCGTGACGACGAGGTTCACGTCCGCGCGGTCGGCCCACTCGCGCATCTTCGCGGCGAGCGGCTCAAGGTCGTCCGCGACGATCTCGCGCGCCACAACCTCCGCGCCCGCCTCCACCAGCAGACGCGCCAACACCTCGCCCGACTCGTCCGCCCGCTCCCCCCGCGCCGAGCGGTCGCTCACCGTAATCACGACGGCCCTTAGCTCAGTCATTTGAGATTCGACATTTGAAATTTGAAATCCAGTCTCAACGCCCGGTGGCGGCGGCCGCGTGTAGCTCTTGAAGTGCGATGACCGAGACCTCTGTGCGCTCGCGCGCGGTGATGGCCTCGACGACGGCCGTCGCGCCGGTCATGGTCGTGACGCAGGGGACGCCGTGCGTGAGCGCGGCGCGGCGGATGGCCTGCTCGTCGTAGTGCGAGGCGCGCCCCAAGGGCGTGTTGATGACGAGCGCGATTTCGCCCTGCTTGATTTTGTCGGCGATGTTGGGGCGGCCCTCGTTGACCTTGAAGACCGACTCGACTTCGAGGCCGACTTCGCGCAGGCGCGCGGCCGTCCCGTAAGTCGCCATCAGTCGGAAGCCGAGGCGCGTGAGGCGGCGCGCGAGCAGCGCGGCCTGACCCTTGTCCGAGTCGTTGACGCTGATGAAGGCCGTGCCCTCGCGCGGCAGTTCCAGCCCCGCGCCCGTCATCGCCTTCGCGTAAGCCTCGCCGAAGGTCGCGCCGATGCCCATCACCTCGCCCGTCGAATGCATCTCCGGACTCAAGATGGGGTCGACGCCGGGGAACTTGACGAACGGGAAGACGGGCGACTTGATGAAGAAGCGTCCGCCAAAGCTTCCCATCAAATCGTCCGGCAGGTTGAAGCTTTTGAGCGGGCGGCCCGCCATCACGAGCGCGGCGACGCGCGCCAGCGCCACACCCGTCGCCTTCGAGACGAACGGCACGGTGCGCGACGCGCGCGGGTTGACTTCGAGGACGTAGACGCGGTCGTCCTTGATGGCGAACTGAATGTTGAGGAGTCCGCGCACCTTGAGCGCGCGGGCGAGGACGCGCGTGTAGTGGCGCATCGTCTCCAAGTGCTCCTCGGCTATCCTGACGGGCGGCAGTACGCAGCTTGAGTCGCCCGAATGGATGCCCGCCTCCTCGATGTGCTCCTGTATGCCCGCGACGACGCAGCTCTCGTCGTCGGCCAGCGCGTCCACGTCGAACTCGGCCGCGCGCTCCAAAAATTTATCTATCAGGACGGGCTTCAGCGGCGACGCATCGACGGCCGTGCGCATGTACTCGTCGAGCGTCTTCTCGTCGTAGACAATCGCCATCGCGCGCCCGCCGAGGACGTAGGATGGGCGGACGAGCACGGGGTATCCAATCTCGGCCGCGCGCTCCTTCGCCTCTTCCGAAGAGACGGCCGTGCCCGCTTCGGGTTGCGGGATGCCGAGTTCTCTGAGCAGCGCGCCGAAGCGTTTGCGGTCTTCGGCGAGGTCGATGGAGTCGGGCGAAGTGCCGATGACGCGCGCGCCCGCCTCCTGCAAACGCAGGGCGAGGTTCAAAGGCGTCTGCCCGCCGAACTGAACGATGACGCCTTCGGGCTGCTCGACGTCGATGATGTTCATCACGTCCTCGAACGTGAGCGGCTCGAAGTAGAGCCGGTCGGACGTGTCGTAATCGGTCGAGACGGTTTCCGGGTTGCAGTTGACCATGATGGTCTCGAACCCGGCCTCGCGCAGAGCGAAACTTGCGTGACAGCAGCAGTAGTCGAACTCGATTCCCTGCCCGATGCGGTTCGGCCCCGAGCCGAGAATCATAATCTTGCGCCGGTCGGTGGGCGCGGACTCGTCCTCCTCCTCGTAGGTCGAGTAGAGATACGGCGTGTAGGACTCGAACTCCGCGCCGCACGTATCGACGCGCTTGTAGACGGGCGTGATGCCGAGCCGTTTGCGGTGCGCGCGCACCTCGTCCTCGGAGCGTTTGGTGAGGTAGGCGAGCCTTCGGTCGGAGAGCGCGGCCTCCTTGAAGCGGCGCAGAAGCTCCGGCGAAATCTCTTCGAGCGTGCGCCCCTCGACCTCCTCCTGTATCAGCATCACGTCCTTGAGCTGTTCGAGAAACCACGGGTCGATGCGCGACAGGCGGTGAATCTCCGCAATCGACCAGCCGTGTTGGAGCGCGTAAGTAATATAAGAGAAGCGCTGCGAGTTGGGGCGCGCGAGCTTGCGCTGCAACTCGTCGTCGGGCACGTCCTGAAGTCGCAGCGGCTTGACGGCTTCGAGCGAGCGCAGGCCCTTGAAGAGCGCCTCTTTGAACGTGCGCCCAATCGCCATCACCTCGCCGACCGACTTCATCTGCGTGCCCAGAACGTCCTCGGCATCGCGAAACTTCTCGAACGCCCACTTCGGAATCTTCGCCACCACGTAATCAATCGTCGGCTCGAAACTGGCGGGCGTCTTCTGCGTGATGTCGTTGTTGATTTCGTCGAGCTTGTAGCCGACGGCGAGTTTCGCCGCAATTTTCGCGATGGGAAAGCCCGTCGCCTTCGAGGCGAGAGCGGAGGAGCGCGACACGCGCGGGTTCATCTCGATGACGCGCACCTCGCCGTTCTCCGGGTTGACGGCGAACTGGATGTTGGAGCCTCCGGTCTCGACGCCGACCTTGCGGATAATCTTTATCGACATGTCGCGGAGACGCTGATACTCGACGTCGGTCAAAGTCTGCGCGGGCGCGACCGTGATGGAGTCGCCCGTGTGGACGCCCATCGGGTCGAAGTTCTCAATCGAGCAGATGATGACGACGTTGTCGGCGAGGTCGCGCATCACCTCAAGCTCGAACTCCTTCCAGCCGAGAATCGACTCCTCGATGAGCACCTGATTGACGGGCGAGGCGGCGAGTCCGCCGCGCACGATCTCCTCGAACTCTTCGGGGTTGAAGGCCGTGCCGCCGCCCGTCCCGCCCAAGGTGAAGGAGGGGCGGATGATGGCCGGGTAGCCGGTCTCTTCGACGAGGCGTTCGGCCTCGGCCCAAGAGTGCGCGAACCCGCCGCGCGGCATCGGCATCCCGGCCTCGTCCATCGCGCGCTTAAACAGCTCGCGGTCTTCGGCCAGTTGGATGGCCTCGCGCTTCGCGCCGATCATCTCGACCGAGAACTCGCGGAGCACGCCCGCGTCGTCGAGCGCCATGGCGAGGTTGAGCGCGGTTTGGCCTCCGACCGTCGGGAGCAGAGCGTCGGGCCGCTCGCGCCGGATGATGGCCGCGACCGACTCGACCGTCAGAGGCTCGATGTATGTGCGCTCGGCCGTCTCCGGGTCGGTCATAATCGTCGCCGGGTTCGAGTTAACTAAGACGACCTCGTACCCCTCTTGTCTCAGAGCCTTACAAGCCTGCGTGCCCGAATAGTCGAACTCGCACGCCTGCCCGATGACAATCGGCCCCGAGCCGATGACGAGAATCTTGCTGATGTCTGTGCGTCTGGGCATCTCCCGCCTTAACTACAAATGAGGTGGTTTGTGGTTATTTTGACCACAGTCGTGGCATTATACATACCCGTCCGAGTCAGCACTAAGCCGCCGTCAGCCGCAGCGTTTTTTATGATGTGTAGGTGAAACCTTGAAGAGCATTCTAAATACACTCCACCACGGGGATTGCCGCGAGGTTTTGCCGACGCTGCCTGACGCTTGCGTTGATTTAATCGTGACGTCCCCGCCCTACGCCGACAGCCGCAAAGACACTTACGGGGGTATTCATCCTGACGAATACGTAGAGTGGTTTCTGCCCGTCTCCGCGGAGTTGAAACGAACACTCAAGGACGATGGCTCGTTGGTGCTGAACATCAAGGAGCGGGTCGTCGGCGGGGAGCGTCATACTTACGTCATCGAGTTAATCTTGGCGCTCAAGCGGCAAGGCTGGCTGTGGACGGAAGAGTACATGTGGCACAAAAAGAACTGCTCGCCGGGCAAGTGGCCCAACCGCTTCCGCGACGCATGGGAGCGTTGCTTGCAGTTCACTAAGAGTAAGAAGTTTAGAATGTACCAAGACGCGGTGATGGTCCCGACGGGCGATTGGGCCAAGACGCGCCTCAAAAAGCTCGGCGATAACGACAAGATTAGATTTAACTCGCAGGTTGGGAGCGGCTTTGGGAAAAACATCGCCAACTGGGTCGGGCGCGAGATGGCATATCCCTCAAACGTGCTGCACATGGCGACCGAGTGCGGCAACAAGAACCACTCGGCGGCCTTCCCGAAGGAGCTGCCCGCGTGGTTCATCAAGCTCTTCAGTCGGGAGGATGACGTAGTGCTTGACCCGTTCATGGGGAGCGGAACTACCTGCGTGGCGGCATACGAGTTGGGCAGAAAATATGTCGGCGTCGAGTTCAACGATGCCTATTACCGGGAAGCCTTGTCGAACATCAACGAGGCCAAGACACGCCCGACACAACGCAAGCTAATATGACCTCACCCTACCAAGAGTTCCACGCCTATCTTGCCGACCACGTCATCGCCCCTTTCTACAGCCTCAGGCTTCACGGTTTGCAA
>DASUNL010000412.1:0-15560 GCA_036277175.1 Pyrinomonadaceae bacterium
CGCCGGGTAACTCCCAGCGCCCGTCGGCCGCTCCGGCGCGGATGCCTTCGGGCAGGGCTTGCTTGGGCGACGGCGCGAGAAACTGTTTGTAAAGGAAGCCGGTGGCGGCGGTCGAGGCGGCGAGCGCCGCGCCGCGCATGAAGAGCCGGCGGCCTAGGTAAAGCTTCCGGTCGGTAATCTCACTGCTCTGAATCTTATCGGCCATCGCCTCACATTATCTTGCCTGCGGGCGGCTTTAAACAAGCGCCGCGAGGCCACGCGCGCACGCTCGCGCGCATCAAAACGAGCGGTCGGAAATATAGTTTTGACGCGCCCGGAGGGCGCAATGACAAGGGGAAGGTGATTGGTAAAAAAGATGAGAAAGAAGATTTTTAACTTGCTGGCGGCCGTCGTTTTGGCCGCGACGGCGTCGGTCGGGGTTTCGGCCTCCGACACCTCGGACAAAAGCTCGAAGGCCGCGCAGAGCGTGCGCGTGCCTGTGAATCTCGCCGTCCTCGTGCAGGACGACCTAGTCTCGCGCGTCGGCAACGAGCTCTCGGTCACGCGCGACTTCATACGCTCTCTGCCCGAAGGCTCGCAGGTGATGGTCGCCTACGTCACCACGGGGTCGCTTCAGGTCAGGCAGGGCTTCACGACCGACCTCGGTCGCGCGGCCGCGGCCTTGCGCGTCCCCGTCGGCAGCACGTCGGCCTCGCCCTACAACCCTTACGTCGAGGTGCGCGAGGGGCTCAAGCTTTTCCCGGCCGCCGGACGCAACGTCAACGCGATGCTGCTCATCTCGGACGGCCTCGACACCTCGCGCGGGTTCGACTTCGCCACGTCGGTTAAGTCCATCGACCTTGAGCGCGCCATCAGCGAGGCGGGCCGACGCGGCGTCGCCGTCTACTCGTTCTACGCGCCGACGGCCGGTCTGACGAGCTACAATCGCACCGCCGCCAACTACGGCCAGAGCGCGCTCAAGCGACTGTCGGACGCGACGGGCGGCCGCGCCTTCACGCAAGGGACGAGCTTCGTCTCCTTCGACCCGTACTTCCGTGAGTTGAGCCGCGCCATCAACGCGCAGCACGGCGGCGCGCGCTAAAGCGCCCCGCAAGTAAACGTCAACGAAGACGCGCCGCCCCGGAAGCTTGAGTTCTTCCGGGGCGGCGCGTCTTTTTCGTCGCGACGGCGCGCGCGAAAAACTTTTGGCGCGCGTGCGTGCGGGGTGATAAAGTTAGCGCCCGCTCGCGGAGTTTGCGCGGCGCGCTCGCCCGCCCGCGCCGGAGACTTTGATTTAAACCTGCCCGCCTCGTCTTTATGGGAAACAAAGAGTACTGCCTCATCGTCGAAGGCGCTTACTTCAACGTCAGCGAAGCCGAACATGCGTTGCGCGACCCCTTCGTCGAAGACTGGGTCGAGGAGACGGGTCGCTTCCGCCTGCACAACCTCGGCGACATCGTCTTGACGCCCGGCGTCACGCTCGGCTCGCTCGGCGTCGTGATGCTCGAAGATGGCGTCTTCGAGATTGCCAGCACAGACCCCGAACACCCGCTCACCGAGCACAAGGCGCGCGGCGTCGCCGACGCCCTCCGCCGTCAAGACATGTTCGACGAGGTCAGCGTCGAGCCGCGCGACGACGACGAAGAAGAAAAGGCTGAAAACTGAAAACCGCCTCATACTTGGTCGCGCGGGTGTGTGCTTTGATGGTAGATTCGTCGGACGCAGAAACGAAGTCGGTCGTCGCCGGTGGGCGCGTGCGCGTCGTCGTCGGCGACATCACGCGGCAGAAGGTGGCGGCAATCGTCAACGCCGCGAACTCGTCGCTGCTCGGCGGGGGCGGCGTGGACGGCGCGATTCACCGCGCGGGTGGGCGCGCGATTCTCGAAGCGTGCCGAGAGCTTCGCAGCACGCTCTACCCCGAAGGCTTGCCCACGGGCGAGGCCGTCCTGACGACGGCCGGAGAGCTTCCCGCGCGCTACGTGATTCACACGGTCGGCCCCGTCTGGGGCGCTGCGGGCGGGTGCGAGGCCGAGTTGCTCGCCGCGTGCTACCGCAACTCGTTGGCGCTCGCGGCCGAGCGCGGGCTTGAGACGGTGGCCTTCCCGGCAATCTCCACGGGCGTCTACGGCTACCCGCGCGAAGAGGCTGCGCGCGTCGCCTCGCGCGCCGTGGCGGACTTTCTCGCGCGCCCGAACGCCGCCCCGTCCGAAGTGCGTTTCGTCTTCTTCTCTGATGAGGACGCGGAGGTGTTTTTACGAAATCATGGATTCGAGGAGTAGCCAGACGGAATGGTTCAAGCACAACTGAAGGAGGTCGGGCGGACGTTGACTGAGAACAAGGCGCGTGCCCTGCCGGAGACGCTCGAAGCTCTGGAACGCATCTCTTGGAACTACTGGTGGAGTTGGGCGCGCGACGGCGCGGCCGTCTTCCGCGACCTCGACCCGGAGCTGTGGGAGCGTTGCGAGCACAACCCGCGACGGCTGCTCGCCGAAACGTCCGACTACACGCTCGCGTGGCTGGCGGCAGACCCCGCCTACACGTCGCGCGTCGCGCGCCTCGCCGGAGAGTTCGACGCATACCTGAGCGCCGAGACGCCTACGTGGGCGTCCGCGCACGCGCGCGCCATCACGCGCGAGCGCCCCGTCGCATACTTCTGCGCCGAGTTCGGCATACACAACTCCCTGCCGCTCTACTCGGGCGGACTCGGAGTGTTGGCGGGCGACCACCTGAAGTCGGCGAGCGACCTCGGCCTTCCGCTTGTCGCCGTCGGGCTGCTCTATCATCACGGCTACTTCCGCCAGCGACTCACGCGCGACGGCTGGCAGGCCGAGAGCTACAACGAGCTGAACCTGCCAGACCTCCCCTTGCGCCTCGTCCGGGGCGAAGACGGCGAGGCCGTGCGCGTGGAGTTGATGGTGCGCGGCCGTCGCGTGCTCGTGCAGGCTTGGCGCGCGGAGGTCGGGCGCGTCACGCTCTACCTGCTCGACACTAGACTCGACGACAACGACGGAATCGACCGGCTCATCACCGGCCACCTCTACGGCGGCGACCGCGAGACGCGCTGCGTGCAGGAGATGGTCTTGGGTCTGGGCGGCGTGCGCCTGCTTCGCCGCCTCGGCGTCGAGCCGCACGTCTTCCACTTAAACGAAGGCCACTCGGCTTTTCTGACTCTGGAGCTTGCGCGCGAGCTGACGGAGAAGGGTATTGCGTTCGACGAGGCGGCAAGCGCGGTGCGCGCGCGCTGCGCGTTCACGACGCACACGCCGGTCGCCGCCGGCCACGACGAGTTCGGCGCGGCGCTCGTCGAAAAGTGTTTCGGCGAGAACTACTGGCGCGCGCTCCGCCTCACGCGCGAAGAGTTTCTGAACTTGGGCCGCGTCACGCGGGGCGACGAGCACGAGTCGTTCGGGCTGACCCCGCTCGCGCTCCGCATGTGCCGCTCGACGAACGGCGTGAGCCGCAAGCACGGCGAGGTGTCGCGCGAGCTGTGGCTCAAGATGTGGCCCGAACGCGACGTCAGCGAAGTTCCCATCAAGCACGTTACGAACGGCGTCCACGCCCCGACGTGGGTCGCGCCGCTTCTGCGCTCGGTCTTCGAGCGGCACGTCGGCGACGACTGGGCGGAAGTTTTGCGTGACGCGGAGCGTTGGGCGTCGAAGGTCTCGGCCATCCCCGACGAGGAGTTGTGGCGCGCGTCGCGCCTGCTCAAGCGCCGTCTCGTCGCCTTCGTCCGCGAGCGCGTCTATCATCAACGCACGAGCGCGGGCGAGACGCAGGAGTTCGTCGAGGCGGCGCGCGCGACGCTCGACCCCGACGCTTTGACCATCGGGTTCGCGCGCCGCGTCGCCGAGTACAAGCGTTGGGACTTGATTCTCACAGACCCCGACCGCCTCGTGCGTCTGTTGAACGACGAGTCGCGCCCCGTCCAATTAGTCTTCGCCGGCAAGGCGCACCCGCAGGATCAGCAGGCGAAGCTCATCCTTCAACAGATCGCGTTGTGGAAGCTCGACCCGCGCGTGAGCGCGCGCGCCGTCTTCCTGCAAGATTACGATCAGGACGTTGCGCGCCAGCTCGTGCAGTCGGTCGACGTGTGGATGAACGTCCCGCGCCGCCCGCTCGAAGCGTCGGGCACGAGCGGTCAGAAGGTGGCGATGAACGGCGGGCTCAACCTTTCGATTCTCGACGGCTGGTGGCCCGAAGGCTTCGACGGGACGAACGGCTGGGCCGTCGGCGACGACGCGCCGCAAGCGGAAGACGAGGAGGCGCAGGACAGGTCGGACGCCGAGTCGCTCTACCGCACCATCGAGACGGAGGTCGTGCCCGCGTTCTACGACGAGCGCGACGCGGCGGGCGTCCCGCTCCGCTGGACACGGATGATGAAGCGCGCCATCCAGACGCTCGCGCCCGCCTTCAGCAGTGACCGCATGGTGCAGGATTACGTCCGCGACATCTACGAAGGATGAAAACTGTCACCCCTCATCCTTGATCTCAATCCAGTAGCGCGAGATGGTTTTGCCGGTTCGTTCGGAGACGGCGTGTGAGTCGAAGACGCCGCCGTTCTTCTCGATGATGCGGGCCGAGGCCGTGTTGTCTGTGTCGCAGGTGACGAGGACGCGCGTGAGGCCGAGCGCGCGTGCGCGTTCGAGCGTGAGTCGGAGGATGAGCGTGCCGTAGCCTTTGCGTCGCTCGGAGGGGCGTATGTCGTAGCCGATGTGGCCGCCCTCGCGTTCGAGCAGCGCGTTGAGTCGGTGGCGGATGGCGCTGCGGCCCACGACGCGGCCGAAGGCTGTGAGCCAGAACAACGTGTAGGGCACGCGGTCGGGCGCGAGACCCAAGCCGCGCGAGGCGTCGCGAATCGCGCGCAGGTGCGCGTCGAAATCCTTGAGCGCGTCGTCGTAACGCACGTCGCCCTCAGCGCGCCACTCCTCCGCCATCTCTAAGAACTCCGACCGCAACTCCTCCGTCGGCTCAACGAGCCGCACATCGTCCGCGTCCATACAGGCGAGATTAACACGCGCGCCGACGAGTCAGAGCTTGACCTTTAAGACGATGTGCTCTTTGAGACGTTCGGGCGGCGCGAGTTTGCCTTCGCGGTCGAACGCGCCCCAGCCGCTCGCGGCGACGTAGTAGAAGGTGTCGCCGACGATGACGCCGAGCGTTGGCTCGTCAAACCGTGGGTTGTTTGCTTCGACGACCGCGACGGACGCGACCGCGTCCTGTCTGTTGTTGAGAGACACGCTGACGACGCGGTGTGGGTTCGTGCCGTTCTGCACGGCGACGAGTCGGCCGCGATGAAAGTAGAGGCCGTCGATGCCTAGCACCGAAGCGTCGGGCGGCGCGGCGAGAGGCGCGAGCTTCTTCGTCGCCAGCTCGACCGCGAAGAGGCCGCGCGAGTAGTCGGCGAAGAAGAGTCGGCGGCCGTCAGGAGAGAAGTCGAGGCCCTGCGGCGAGGCGAGCTGCTCGTCTTCGAGAAACAGCTCAAGCTCGTCGCGTTCGCGCGTGATGCGGTAGACGGCGGGCGTCAGGCTGTCGGTGACGTAGACGTCGCCGTTGGGGTGGACAGCGAGGTCGCCGAAGCCGTGTTTGCGCGGCGCGTTCGCGAGCAGGTAACGCTTCGCGAGCTTCCCGGTCTTCAGGTCGAAACGGTAGACGGCGGCCGTGCCGTCCGCGCTCGCGTCGAAGCCGGTCATCAGCTTGTTCGCGTTGGCGGCGACCCAGAGGTGTCGCCGCTTGGCGTCAACCTTCATCCCCAAGACGCTCAGAAGACCTTCGCGCTCGGTGGCGAAGTCGCGCGCCTCTCCGCGCGCGTCGACGCGCAGAATCTTCCGGCGGTAGGCGGAGCTGACGTAGAAGACTTTTTCGTGCGGGTCGTAGGCCAAGCCTTCGGTGACGAGGCCGCGCTCTTTCAAGACGAAGGCGGTCGTGCTCGTGCCCGTCGGCTCGCGGCTCGCGGCGAAGCGGCGGAGAGCAGACTTGAACTCGTCCGTGTCTTTGACCGAGTCGAAGTCCGTGTCGCGTTCGGCCGGGTAGTAGAGGCCCATCGAGGCGACGCGCGCGACGAGGCGCAGAGCCTCGGCCTTGTCACCGGCGAGCGCGTGAGCGCCCGCGAGGTTGTAGAGCAGGCGCGGGTGGTCGGGGCGCAATTGGACGGCCGCCTTCATGTTTTCGAGGTACGCGGCGTAGTCCTTCGCCTCGTGCGCCTTCGCGGCCTCGCGCTCGTAGAAGCGCGCGTCGCGACGCGCGCCGTTCTCCTGCGCGTGCGCGGGCGCGAGAAGCATTAGGCACGCGAGCGCGCAGACGTGCGCGAGTCGCGCGCGCAAGAAGTGCGCAAGTCGCGCGCGCAGGAAGTGCGTGGCGCTTGCGCGCCGTCGGTCGTCTCTCATCAGTTGTGTATTGACCCCGGCGCGGTCGCGCGCGGGTCGGCCTCCGGTTCGTGTGTGCATACGTTTGCGCGAAGGATAATCGCCGGTGCGGGGCGCGGGCGTGAAGCGTTTTGTGACGAACGGGACGCTTTCGGTTACTGGCCGGTCGGCGGCTGCGCGCCCGCACGCGCGGGGAAGAGAAATTTGAGCACGTGCTCGGCGCGGCGCGCCCACGCCGCGTCGACGTGCTCCGCGCCCGCGTCCTCGAAGTATGCGAGGTTGTTGTCGAGCGTCCAGCCCTTGTTGACGAGCGCGTCGCGCAAGCGCTTCGCGTTGTGCCACATCTCGCGCCCCTCGGCCGTCCCGACGTCGAGCCAGATGCGCGTCGCGGGCCGAGCCTTGAGCGAGCGGACGCTGCGCAAAATAATCGCGTCGTCCCACCAGACCGACGGCGACATGACGGCGAGACGGCCGAACGTCTCGGGATGTTTGAGACCGATGTGGAGCGAGACGAGTCCGCCGAACGAGACGCCGCCGAGGCCGGTGTGCTCGGCGTCGGCGAGCGTGCGGTACTGCGAGTCGATGAAGGGCTTCAGCTCTTCTGAGAGCATCCGGCCGAGTGCGTCGCCCTTGCCGCCGCCCTGCCCGAGCATGTGCGTGGGCGTGTACTCGTCGGTGCGCAGCTGCTGCGAGCCGCCGTGCGGGACGCCGACGATGATGAGCGGTGTGATGTGGCCCGCCTCGGCGAGCGCGCGCGCCGTCTCGTCGATGCGCCACGTGGCGAAGACGCTCGGCCCGTCGAGCATGTAGAGGACGGGGTAGCGTCGCGCCTCTTCGCGCGCGTAGCCACGCGGGAGGTGGACGATTATCTGTCGAGGCTTCGGAACATACTTCGACTTAAAGCCCGCGTGGAAGCGGAAGTCTTCGGTTATCTCTCTCGGCTGAGCGTTCTTCTGCGCCGCCGCGCTCGTCGCGAAGACGAGTAGGCAGCAGAGGAGTGCGTTGACGAAGCGCATGAAGAATCAGGCGGCCGTGGCGGGCGCGCTCCAGACCTTGTGCAGGATGCGGTTCTTGCCGTTGCGCTTGGCGGCGTACATCAGCCCGTCGGCCGCGCGCAGCATCTCGTCGAGCGAGGCGGGCGGCACGTCCCACGTCACGACGCCGAGGCTGAAGGTGACGGGCCAACTGTTCTCGCGCGCCGCTTCGAGCAGTTGTCGGCGGACGCGGCGGATGACTATCTCGGCCGCGCTGTCGTCCGTCTCCGGCAGGAGCACGGCGAACTCGTCGCCGCCGAGACGCGCCACGACGTCTATGGCGCGCACGTTCTGCCGGATGGTCTCGGCGACGACGCGGAGCAGGCGGTCGCCCGTGCTGTGCCCGTCGCGGTCGTTGACGAGCTTGAAGTTGTCGACGTCCATGTAGACGACGGTGAAGGGCAGGAGGTTGCGTCGCGAGCGGTTAATCTCGGCCTCGGCCATCTCGGCGAACGAGCGGCCGTTGAAAGCGCCGGTCAGGTAGTCGGTGCGCGCAAGCTCGCGCTCCTTCTCGTGCGAGCGTTTGAAGGCCGCGACGACGAGCGTCAGGGTGACGATGAAGCCGAGCGTGACGGCGGCGTTCCAATAGGGGACGGCGCGCGAGGAGTATTGCCCGGCGGTCAGTTCCGCGACGACGACCCACGACAGCCCGCTCGCCGCGCACATCAGCAGCCCGGCGCGACGGCCGACGAACCACGCCGTCAGAAAGACGGGCGCGATGTAGAAGATGAGGAATGAGACTTTCGGGCCGGACAGGTAGTTTAAGACGCCGAGCGCGGCGACGAGCACCAGCGCCAGCGTCACCAGAAAAGCCTTCGACCGCCGACCCAAGATTTCGATGGCGTTAATCATCTTCAAGCGTCCACCTCGCGGCTCGCGAGACGCTTCCGAAGTTGGTGAGAGCAACCGGCGGCGGGAGTGCGACGATTGGGGGCGTCGGAAGCACCTTCTCTAGAACCTCCCGGAGTAATAAACGCTCCGGCTCTCATCTTTGTTGAGGATTTTTTAACCCGCGTTGCCCCGCGCCGCCCGCGCCCGAAAAACGCTTTTCCGGCGTTTTGTCCATCAAACGGCACGCCGCGGGCGATGAGCTACCCACGCGGGCGCGGGGAGTGCTAAACTTCACACCTTGTCAAACTGCTTTCCCACCCTCGCCTGACGACCAGACTCTCGATGCGACGCTGCCCCAAGTGCGGTAACGAATATGAAGACGCGGTGGGCTTCTGCCCGCGCGACGGCGAGGTGTTGCAGGAGTCGAAGGGCGAGCTCGTCGGGCGCGTGCTCGACGGCAAGTACGAGGTCGAGGGCTTCATCGCGCAGGGTGGCATGGGCGCGGTCTACCGCGCGCGCCACATCCTGCTCGGCGACCGCGTCGTCATCAAAACGCTCCGCTCCGAGATGCGCACGAACTCCGAGTGGCTGCGCCGCTTCCAGCGCGAGGGGCGCGCCGCGCGCAGCTTCCGCCACCCGAACGCCGTCACCGTCTACGACCTCAGCGCCGCGAGCGACGGCCTCGTCTACCTCGTCATGGAGTACGTCGAGGGCGAGACGCTCGACAAGGAACTCAAGCGTCGCGGCCGTCTCACGCCGCCCGAGGCGCTCGAACTTTTGCGGCCCGTCGCCGACGTGCTCGACGCGGCGCACGCGCGCGGCGTCGTCCACCGCGACCTCAAGCCGGAGAACATCATCCTCGGGCGGACGGAGACGGGCCAACGCCTCGTCAAGGTGCTCGACCTCGGCATCGCGAAGCTCAAAGGGATGCCTGACGGCGAGACCATCGACGGGCCGCTCACGGTCGCCGGGCAGGTGCTCGGCACGCCCTATTACATGTCGCCCGAACAATGGGGCGAGACGCCGCGCGACGGCAACCCCGAAGTCGACGGGCGCGCCGACGTCTACGCGCTCGGCGTCATCACGTTCGAGCTGGTCGCGGGGAGCAAGCCGCTCGGCGGGCGCACGCTCTCGGAGCTTAGGCACGAACACGTCTCGAAGCCTCTGCCGCTACTTCACGATGTCGCGCCCGACGTGCCCGAAGCGTTCGGCCGCGCGGTCGCGCGCGCGATGGCGAAAGACCGTGGCGAGCGACCAGCGACGGCCGGTGAGTTCATCGCCGAGTCGCGCGCCGCGCTCTCGACGAGCGCGGATACGAAGGGCGACGGCCCGCGCGCTCGCGCGGCCGACACGTCAGCACCGCCCGTCTCCTTCGTCACGGTCGCGGACGCGGCGCTCGCGCCCCCGCCGGGCGAACGCGACACGGCCGTCCTCCACGCGCGCAAGGAGACGGAAGCGCCGTCGGCCGAAGCGCGAACGGGCGCGGCGGAGTTGCCGACCATCACGACAGACATCGCGTCACCGCAGACGCCGCCCGACACGGAGACTCAGACCGCCTACGCCGCGCCGCACGCGAACGCCGCGCCCGTCGCACGCCGCGCGGGGCTCGCGGGGAGCGCGCAAGGTGGCGCGGAGGTCGTGCGAAGTGGTGCGGAGGCCGCGCGAGGTGGTGCGGAGGTCGCGCGAAAGGAGACGCGGCGGCGCGCTTCGCTCATCGCGGTCGCGTTGGTTGCGCTCGTCGTCGTCGCAGGCGTCGTAGGATGGATGGCGTGGAGTCGCATGCAGGACGGCGCGTCGGACGCGGGCGAGACGAACGCGGCGCGCACGCCTGAAGCGTCGGCCGAAGCGCCGCGCGTCGAGGCGTTGAGTTACTGGCTTGAGGCTTTCGGCACGTCGGCGACGAAGCCGCGCCGCGTCGCGGAGACGGCCGCCGAACTCACGTCGGGCGAGTACTTCAAGTTTCATTTCGTCCCGCGCCAGCGCGGCTTCCTCTACATCGTCGGGCCGGGCGGCGACGGCAACGCGCACATGATTTTTCTCGGCGCGCGTGGGGCCAAGACGTTGAAGACGAATCAGGTCGCCGCCGGGGCCGACTTCGGATTCCCTTTAGCCAAAGATAGTTTCATCCTGCTCGACCGGAATCCGGGGGCCGAAGACTACACCATCATCTTTTCGCCGACGCCGCTCGTCGCGCCCGCCGCGCTCACGCGAAACGCCGAACACCTGCTCTCACTCGACGAGCTGAAAGAACTTGAGGACTTCCGCGCGCAACACGCGGGCGACGCCGTGCGTCTGAACGTCAAGGGCGAGGCGGGCGCGGCCGACCGCGCCGTCTCCGTCACCGTCCCGGAAACGCGCGACGCCTCGCGCCCGGTGATTTTTGACCTGCGCATCGAGCACAAATGAGTGAGCCGCTTGCGACCACTTCGACGCCCGCGCGCGTGCCCGCATGAAGCGTCCCGCGCGTCGCGCAAAATCCTCGCACGCGCCAGTCCCCGCAAAGGAGTAGATAGATGCGACACAGAAGTTCAGCCGCCTTCGTCCTCTGCCTTACGCTCGCCGCCGCCGCCGTGACGACGCACGTTCAGCCCGCGCGCGCGCAGGACGACCCGGCGGAAGGCGAACAGACGCGCGGCGCGTTCTTCGCCACGCGCCCCGTCGCCAATACGGCGCGGCCGGGCGGTCAGTCGAAGTCTCAGCCGTCGCGGCCGAAGCCGAAGCCGAAACCGAAGCCGAAGCCGAACACGGGCGGACAGTCTTCGTCGCAGCCGAAGCCGAATCACGGCGAGGGGCACGGGGCGGGCGGAGGCACTTCTGTACCTCCGGTCGAGCCGGGCGGCGCGAACACTTTCGCAACCTCGTCACGCATCGGCGTCGGCTACACGCTCTTCGCCTGCGGGCCTGACATGACGGCCGCCGAGCGCGTCGCGCCCGACCGCCGTTTCGCCACCGGCGAGCGGATTCTCGTCAGTCTCGAAACGAACACGGACGGCTACCTCTACATCTTCAACGACGACGGCGCGTCGGCGCAGATGCTCTACCCGCACGGTCGTCTCGGCGGCGAGAACCGGGTCGCGGCGCACGTCCCCGTGCAGATTCCGACGGCCGCCGCGCGCGTTTGCTTCGACTTCACGGATAACAGCCGGCCCGTCGAGCGCCTCTACGTCGTCATCGCGCGCGCGCCGCTCGCGGGCGTGCCCGAGGCCGAGTCGCTCGTCAAATACTGCGCGGCGCGCGACGGCGCTTGCGAGTGGGAGGTGACGCCCGAGGTGTGGGCGCGCGTCCGGCGCGACGCGCGGGAGCGCATGACCGCGAGCCGTAGCGACGAGCTGCTCGGCAAGTCGCCGACCGAGCGCGAGCGCGAGTCGCTGACGCGCGGCCTGACGCTCAGCAAGGCCGAACCGGGGCCGTCAATCATCCGCATGAACCTCTCGCCGGGCGCGAGCGTCCTCGTCACGAGCATCGACCTCGCGCGCCGTTAAACGCCGGGCGTGTTCGTCTGAAAGGAGTCCGACATGAAAGACCACGCGCGCGCCCTCGGCCGCCTCTTCGTCTGCGCCGCCCTCGCGGCCGCGTCACTCACACACGCCGCGCCCGCGCGCGCACAACAAGGGACGCGGACGGCGGCGACCGCGCAGCCCGCGCGCGGGACGGACGCCGACGCGGAGTTGAAGGCGGGCAAGTCTCTGCTCCGGCGCGGCAAGGCGGCCGAGGCGCTCGTCCGTCTTGAGAACGCGCGCGGCCTCTTCGAGAAGTCGGGCAGCGTCGGCGGGCAGGCCGCCGTGCGCGACCTCCTCGGCGAGCTTTACGAGCGGCAGGGGCTGTACCCGGCCGCGCTCGAACACTTCCGCAAGGCGCTCGTCCTCTTCGCCGCGAAGGACGCGAGCGACGCGCAGACGAAGGACGCGGCGAGGAGCATGGCCGCCAGAGCCAACGTCCCCGGCACGTCCACGGCCTCGAACCTCGACATCGACTCGGGCGACTATCACGCGAACCTCATGCTCGCGAAAATCGGCAACATGCACGTCCGCCAGAACCAACTCGCCGAGGCGCGCAGGGCCTACGGGGAGATGAAGGTTCAGAAGATAAAGAGCGGAGGTGGCGGCGGCTTCCTCGACAAGGTGGCGAAGGCCACGGCCGCCACCATCGTCACCGGCGAGATACAGGCCGACCTCACGTTGCCGACCGCCGCGGCCTTCGCCGGGATGACCGCCAAGGAACAACTTGAGTTGTACCGTAAGGCCATCACCTACGCGATGCACGAGACCGGCATGGGGCGCGTCGACTACGGCGAAGGGCAATTCGCAGAGGCGCGGAAACATTTCGAGAACGCCGTCGAGGCGACCAAGAGCGGGCTGCCCGGCATCGGCAACCTCGGCCAGACACGTCGCTTCCGCGCGGCCGCGCGCACCGCGCTCGGCGACGTCGCTTTGTCGGAAGCTGGCCGCGCCGCGCCGAAGGATCAGGCGAAGTTTTACAGGGAGGCCGCCAAGCAGTACGAGCAGGCGATTGACGGCGCGAAGAAGGACGCGCGCCCCGACCTGATGTGGCCGGCGCAGCGCGGCCGCGCCCGCGCCCTCTGGATGCAGGCCGCGCTTGAGAAGGACACGAAGAAGGCCGAACGATTCAGGGACGACGCGCTCGCGGCCTACGACGAAGCGATTAAGACCATCGAGGCTCTCAGGCAGGACAGCCTCCGCGCCGACGAGGCGCGCACGACCTTCTTCGCCACGACGAAGGACGTGTTCGACGAAGCGACCGCCGCGTTCGCCGACGCGGCGCTCGCGCTTGCGCCGGGCGGAGCGGGCGCGCCGCTCGAAGGTCGGGCGCGCGAACTCGCCGCCACGGCCTTCCGCTTCGCCGAGCAGGGGCGCGCACGCTCGCTGCTCGACCTCTTGAGCGAATCCGGCGACCCAATCACCAGAGACATCCCCGAGGCGCTCCGTCAGGAGAAGCAGAGGATACTCGACGAGCAGCAGGAGATAGCCGCGCAACTGACCGGCTTCGACCTCGCGGGCGCGACGCCGAAAGAGTCGCCCGCCGACCTTGAAGCGCGTTTGAGTAAGCTTCAGGAGGAGTACGACAGCGTCGAGAACAGAATCAAGGCCGCCAGCCCGCGCTACGGCCAGCTCGTCTCGGCGCAGCCGCTCCCGCTCGCCGAAGTCCAGCAGAAGGTCTTGGACGACGGCACTGCGCTCGTCGAATACAGTCTGGGCAAAGAGGCGTCTTACCTCTGGGCCGTGACGGGCGGCGACTTCCGTCTCTTCAAACTGCCCGGCCGCGCGGCCATCAACGAATCGGTGACGCGGCTGCTCGCACAGATTATCCCCGCCGAGCAGGGGCGCGCGCTGCTCGTCGCCGACAGCGCGGGCGGGCCTGAGCGCGGGATGACCTTGAGCCGCCCGAAGGCCGTTCCCGCTGCGGCCGACTTCGCGGCGGCCGCGCACGCGCTCTACAAGGTCGCGGTCGAACCGGCCGCCGCACTCGTCGGCACGAGTCGCCTGCTCGTCGTCGCCGACGGAGCGCTCGCCTACGTCCCATTCGAGGTGCTCTTGACCGACGCGCCGACCGCCGGCGCGGGCTACAGCGCGCTGCCTTACCTCATCCGCAAAAACGAGGTGGTCTACGCGCCGTCGGCCTCGGTCATCGCCGCGTCGCGACAGCATCGGCCGGTAGCCTACGAGGTCGAGGCGAGTACGATACTGCTCATCGCCGACCCGGTCTTTAACGCCGACGACGAACGCGCTGGCGGCCTGCGCGCATCGGGGAACGCCAGCGCGCAGGGCGCGGCCTCACGCGGCCTCACGCTCGGGAGCGCGGTCGCCGACGTGTCGGGCGTCGGCGGCGATGCGTCGAGTGAGGGCGTGGCGGGCGGCGGCTTCAAGCTCGCGCGACTGCCGGGGACGCGCGAGGAGGCGACGCAAATCGGGGCGGCGGCGCGCGCCGCAGGGATGAAGTCGGACGTCTGGCTCAGCCTCGACGCGAAGGAGTCGAGCGCAGCGACGCGCGACCTGACGCAGTACCGCGTCGTCCACTTCGCGACGCACGGGCTGCTCAACACGGAGCGGCCGCAGTTCACCGGCCTCGTCCTCTCGCTCGTCGGCGACGCGGACGCCGACGGCTTCCTCCGCACGAACGAAGTCTTCAACCTGCGTCTGGGACGCCCGCTCGTGATGCTCTCGGCCTGCGAGACGGGCCTCGGGCGCGAGCGGCGCGGCGAGGGCGTCGTCGGACTGACGCGCGCCTTCATGTACGCCGGGGCGTCGGCCGTCGGCGTCACGCTCTGGTCGGTCAACGACCGCTCGACCGCCGCGCTGATGACGGACTTCTACCGCCGTCTCCTCTCGAAGGACAAGCCCGCGCCGACGGCCGCGCTGCGCGACGCGCGGACGAAGATGATTGACGACGGCAAGTACAGCGCGCCCTTCCACTGGGCACCCTTCGTGCTCGTCGGCGACTGGCGTCGGTGAGCGACGATTGCCCGCTCCCGCCGCGTCGGCTAATATCAACGGGCACAGTTCCGCAAATTCAAGGCGACGGGTAGGGGGGCACACAGTTGGCTAAGCGTTTCTCCGCGGTCGAAGGCTCGCAGGACTTCGAGCGGCTCATCGAGCGTTCGCAGGACGAGCCGATTCTCATCTTCAAACACAGCACGACCTGCCCCATCAGCGCGGCGGCCTACCGAGAGATGTCGCGGGTCGCGGCCGAAGTCTCGCTCGTCGTCGTGCAGGACGCGCGCAAGCTCTCCGACGAGATTGCGAAGCGCACGGGCGTCCGCCACGAGTCGCCGCAGGCGCTTGTGCTCCGCCGGGGCGAGGCGGTCTGGACGGCCTCGCACTTTAGCATCAAGGCCGACGAGGTCGAGCGGGCGCTCAGCGAGAACGCCTGACCCGCCACCTTTTATGAACGACACCGCGCCGAGGCGCGGCCCCCAAGTGGAGCCGCGCGAAATCATGCAGGACGGCGACGCGCGCCTGCGCGTCTCTTGGGCCGACGGCCGCGAGTGTCTTTACGAGGCGGCCGCCTTGCGGCGTGCGTGTCCGTGCGCGCAGTGCGTCAACGAGTGGACGGGCGAAAGGGTGCTGCGGCCAGAGTCGGTTTCCGACGACCTCAAGATTGCCGACGTCGACCTCGTCGGCCGCTACGCGCTCAACTTCCGTTGGAGCGACGGCCACGACGCGGGCATCTACAGCTTCCGCCTCCTGCGCGAGCTGTGCGAGCAGAGTGACGAGCGATGAAGAAGAAGATTCTCATCGTCGAGGACGACGACGACACGCGCGAGCTGATGCGGATGACTTTGGAGCGGCGGGGCTACGCGGTCTCGACCGCGCCCGACGGCATCGCCGGCTACGAG
>DASUNL010000413.1:0-5780 GCA_036277175.1 Pyrinomonadaceae bacterium
TGCGCTTCGAGTTCGGCGCGCACCTGTTTGGCGACCGGCGCGTCTGCGACGACCGCCTGCTCCGACGCGCAAATCGTCCCGTTATCAAAACACTTCCCCGTCAGAATGTTCTGCACGGCGATTGGCACGTCAGCGCTTCTCTCAACAAAGACGGGGACGTTACCCGGCCCGACGCCGAAGGCTGGCTTGCCCGAAGAGTAGGCCGCGCGTACGAGACCGATGCCGCCGGTGGCGAGGATGACGGCCGTCTGCTTGTGCTTCATCAAGGCTTCCGTGCCCTCGATGGTCGCCGTCGTCATGCAGCCGACGGCCTCGGCCGGCAGTCCTTCACGCACGCCCGCCTCGCGCATCACGCGCGCCGTCTCGGCGATGCACCGCGCGGCCGAAGGGTGCGGTGAGAGGACGATTGCGTTTCTGGATTTGACGGCGATGAGGATTTTGAAGATGGCGGTCGAAGTGGGGTTGGTCGAGGGGATGATGCCGGCGACGACGCCGCGCGGGCTGGCAATCTCCATCACGTCCTTCGTCTCGGAGATTGTGCCGACGGTGCGAAGACTTTTGAAGAAGTTCCACACGTCCTCGGCGGCGAAGCGGTTCTTCTCGCGCTTGTCGTCGGCGACGCCGTAGCCCGTCTCCTCGACGGCCATCGCGCCGAGACGCGCGGCCTCGCGCAGGGCGGCCTGCGCCATCGCCTCGCAGACGCGGTCGACCTTCGCCTGATCGAACCTCGCCAACTGTGTCTGCGCGCGGTGCGCGGCCTCGACCATGTCGCGCGCCTGTTGCACGGACACCAAGTCCTTATCAACTTCAGCCGCCATGACGCACCTCCGAGAAGCGTTCAGCAATCAGCACTCAGCTATCAGCTAAAACAAAAAGCCGACTGCTGACCGCTGACCGCTATTTGCTTCTCTCCTTGTTGTTCTCGCGCGTGCCTTGCAGGGAGCGGCCCTGATCGCCTTCGCTGAGTTGGCCGGCGGAGCCGCCGCCGATGGCGCGCTCGTCGGGGCTGTAGCCGGTGCGGCCGTTGGTCGGGAGCACGCGCTCGACCTCCGTGTGCGGGCGCGGGATGACGTGGACGCTAATCAACTCGCCCACTCTGCGCGCGGCCGCCGCCCCGGCGTCGGTCGCGGCCTTGACCGCGCCGACGTCGCCGCGCACGAAAATCGTCACGTAGCCCGCGCCGATGTACTCCTTGCCGAGGAGCGTGACGTTGGCGGCCTTGACCATCGCGTCGGCCGCCTCGACCGCGCCGACGAACCCCTTGGTCTCGACCATTCCGAGTGCTTCGAGAGGCATCTTTTTAAGTCCTCGCTTCTGATGGTTGTAGAAATTAAAACTGCCTGTGACTCATTGCCCGTTTGGCCCAACCGTAGCACCGCGCGCGGCAAAGTTCAAGACGCGCGCATCCTTTTGAGCGGGCAAAGTTTGACACGTCTCGGCGGCCGCCATTATATTGGGCCAACGGAAGAGGTTTCGCGCGCCGCGCACGCCCCGCCGGAGGGGCGCGGCCGACCTACACTTGAAGCGAGTTTGCGGACACGAGCACCTGCGGTGAACTCAAAAACCTCTGACCAGACTCTCGAAGGCGTTAAGCGGGACGAAGGGGCGGACGGTTCTCTCGGCCAGCAGTTGCGCCGCGCCCGACAAGCCCGCGACATCTCGCTCCGCACCATCTCCGACCAGACGCGCATCACGATGCGCCACCTCGAAGCCATCGAGTCGGACGAGTACAAGCACCTGCCGGGCGGCATCTTCAACCGCAGCTTCATCAAGGCGTTCGCACGCGCCGTCGACTTCGACGAGCGACGCGCCCTCGACCTCTACGCGCGCCAACTGCGCGAGCGCGGCGACCACTCCGACGACGTCGCCACCTCGCCGCAACGCTCGCGCGTCTACATGGACGGCGACGGCGGCCGCCCGCCCGCGCTCACCCTCGCGCTCTCGGCCCTGCTCGTAGGCATCCTCTGTCTCGGCATCTACGCGCTCTACCGTGGCTACGAGCGGCGCTACGGCGGCGCGGCGAAGTCGCCCGATGCACCGGCGCAGCAGCAACAGCAGCAACAGCCCGCGCCCGGCGCGCCGCCGCAACAGTCGGCGCAGACATCCGAGACGACGCCCGCGCCCGAACGTCTACAGGTCGAGCTGCGCGCGAAGGACAAATCTTTCTGGGTGACTTGGCGGCCCGACGACGAGAGGAGACAGAAGGGCCAGATACTTCGTCCGGGCGAGCCGGAGGGCGTGACCGTCGAGCGCAGCCTGCTCGTGCGCGTCGGGAAGGCGGACGCTCCGAACCTCGAAGTCACCATCAACGGCCAGTTGGCCCGCCTCCCCGTGGACGCGGCGGGCAGTGAAATCGAGTTGGTCATCACGAAAGAGAACTACAGACAGTTTCTGCCATAAATGACGGCTCAAAGTTCAAGGTTCGAGTTCGAGGTTTGCCCGCGTCGGCACGACCGCGAACTGCGAGCCTTCTATTTTTACTTTGGGCCGAACTTTGAGCTTTGAACTCCGGAGTCATAATGATTAAGAACGAAATAGAAGAAGCCCTGACGTTCGACGACGTGCTACTCGTGCCCGCCCGCTCGGACGTTCTGCCCTCCGAGGTCGACACCTCGACGCGCTTCACGCGCGGCATCAGTCTTCGCATCCCCCTCTGCTCGGCCGCGATGGACACCGTGACCGAGGCCGCGCTCGCCATCGCCATCGCGCAGCAGGGAGGCATCGGCGTCATACACAAGAACCTCCCCGTCGAGCGGCAGGCCGAGGAGGTCGACAAGGTCAAGCGTTCCGAGTCGGGGATGATCGTCGACCCCGTCACCATCCGCCACGACCGCCCCGTCTCGGAAGCCTTGGGCGTGATGGAGCGTTACAAGATTTCGGGCGTCCCCGTAGTCGACGAGGACGGACACTTGGTCGGCATCATCACCAACCGCGACCTGCGCTTCGAGACGCGCTTCGACATTCCGGTCTCCGAGGTGATGACGCCGCAGCCGCTCGTCACCGTCCCCGTCGGCACGACTTTGGAAGAGGCCAAGGGCGTCCTGCAAAAGCACCGCATCGAGAAGCTGCTCGTCATCGACGGCGACAAGCACCTCAAAGGACTGATTACGGTCAAAGACATTCAGAAGGCCATCCGCTACCCGAACGCAGCGAAGGACGACTTGGGCCGCCTGCGCGTGGCGGCGGCCGTCGGCGCGACGGGCGACTTCGCCGAGCGGGCGGACGAGCTCGTGCGCGCGCGCGTCGATTGTCTCGTCGTCGACACGGCGCACGGTCACTCGTCGCGCGTCGTCGACGCGGTGAAAGAGATTAAGCGTCGCCACCCGGAGACGCAGCTCATCGCCGGAAACGTGGCGACGGCCGAGGGCGCGCGCGAGTTGATTTCGGCGGGCGTCGACGCCGTCAAGTGCGGCATCGGGCCGGGGAGCATCTGCACGACGCGCGTCGTGACGGGCGCGGGCGTGCCGCAGATTACGGCCATCACGAACTGCGTCGAGGCGGCGCGCGGGAGCGGAGTGCCCGTCATCGCCGACGGCGGCGTGAAGTTTTCGGGCGACGTGGCGAAGGCGATTGCGGCGGGCGCGGACGTGGTGATGATAGGGTCGCTCTTTGCGGGGACGGAGGAGTCGCCGGGCGAGCTGATTCTTTTTCAGGGTCGCTCGTTTAAGGCTTACCGAGGGATGGGTTCAATCGGCGCGATGCGCGAAGGCTCGCGCGACCGCTACGCGCAGGAGAGCATCGAGGCCGAGTCGAAGCTCGTCCCAGAGGGCATCGAGGGGCGCGTCCCTTACAAGGGGACGCTCGCCGACATGGTGACGCAGCTCGTCGGCGGCCTGCGCGCCGGCATGGGCTACACGGGCTGCCGCACCATCAGCGAATTTCAGGAGCAGACGCGCTTCGTCCGCATCAGCGCGGCCGGCCTCAAAGAGTCGCACGTCCACGACGTCATCATCACGAAGGAAGCGCCGAACTACCGTCTCGAATAGACGCCGCTTGTGACAGGGACGGCCGTCGCCCGCTTCGGAGGCGCGCGCCGCGCATGCCACGGCGGACAGATGTCGGACGAAACATGCAGGAGTTTGCGCCCGTCGGCCGAGTCGCGGCCCGCGTTAAAGCGCGAATGCGTCGGAGTCGGGCGCGGCATCACGTTTGCACTCGGACTCAGGCGTGATGGGTGAAGCTCAAACAGAGGGGCGCGAAGTGTTTCTCATCTCGAACCCGAACGCGGGGCGGGGCGGCGCGCGGCGCGAGAGAGAGGTCGAGCTTTTCCGCGCGCGGCTCGCGTCGCATGGCCTCCGCGTAGAGGTGGCTTCGACGCAGGGGCCGCGCGACGCTTCGCGGCTCGCGCGTGAAGCGTCCGCGCGCGGCTTCCGAGAGGTCATCGTCTCGGGCGGCGACGGCACGATTCACGAGGCCGTGCAGGGACTCGTCGGCGCGAAGGCGCGCGTCGGCATCTGGCCCGCCGGCACGTCCAACGTCCTCGCGCGTCACCTCGCGCTCCCGTTCGACGCCGAGCGGGCCGCGCAAGTCTTCGCCGAAGGCCGCACGCGCCGCATCACGCTCGGCCGCGCGACCGACGCGAAGAGGGGCGACGCGCGCTACTTCTTTCTCATCGCGGGCGTCGGACTCGACGCATCGGTCGTGCGCCACACGCGCCCGCGTCTGAAGCGGCGCGTCGGCGAGGCCGCCTACTGGTACGCGGGCCTCGGCCACCTCGCACACTGGCAGCCCCGTGTCTTCACCGTCGAGGTCGACGGCGAAGAGCACCGCGCGACCTACGCGGCCGTCGGCAAAGCGCCTTGGTACGGCGGCGGCCTCGCCGTCACGCCGCGCGCGCGCCTCGACGCTGACCACTTCGAGGTCTGCGTCATCAACACGCAGAGCCGCCTGCGTTACCTCTACCTGCTGACGCACGCGATGCGCGACGGCTTGAAAGGCGACCGCAAGGACGTGCGCTTCATCAAGGCGCGCAGCGTCCGCATCAGCGGCGAGTCCGACGTGCAGGCCGACGGCGAGTTGATCGGCCGCCTGCCGATGACCTTCGAGCTTGTCCCAGAAGGTCTCGAAGTCGTCGTCCCTTAGCGTCGCGAATTCTTCACACGCGCGCCCGCGCGCCTTGCGCACGCGCCCCCGCCGGTGCTAATTCATCTTCCGAGATGACCGAACGGCTCTACTACTCAGACTCGCACCTCGTCGAGTTCGACGCGCGCGTCGTCGGCGAGCGAACGACGACGGACGGGCGGCGCGCGCTCCTGCTCGACCGCACGGCCTTCTACCCGACGGGCGGCGGGCAGCCGACCGACACCGGCGCGCTCGACTCGGCGCGCGTCGTCGATTGCGTCGAGGACGAGGCGGGCGAAGTGCTCCACGTCTTCGAGGGCGAAGCGCCCGAGGTCGGCGCGAGCGTGCGCGGCCGCGTCGATTGGTCGCGCCGTCTCGACCACATACAGCAACACACGGGGCAGCACATCCTCTCGCAGGCGTTCGTCGAGCTATTCGGCGCGGAGACGCGCAGCTTCCGCATGCTCTCCGAGGCGTGCGAGATAGACGTGGAGTTGGACGCGCCTTCGGACGAGCGCGTGCGACGCGCGGTGCGACGCGCGAACGAGATTATTTGGGAAGACCGCCCGGTGCGCGTCCATCAGGTGACGCCGGATGAGGTGGCGCGGATGCCACTGCGCAAAGACTCGGCGCGCGAGGGCGAACTGCGCGTCATCGAGATTGAGGGCTTCGACTTTAGTCCGTGCGGCGGCACGCACGCGCGGCGGACGGGCGAGGTC
>DASUNL010000414.1:0-5807 GCA_036277175.1 Pyrinomonadaceae bacterium
GGCGAGCGCGCGACCCCTTACGAAGACATCACGAGCTACAACAACTTCTACGAGTTCACGACGACGAAGGAGTACGTCGCCGAGCGCGCCAAAGGTTTCGTCACGCGGCCGTGGGCGGTCGAGGTCGGCGGGTTGGTCGCGAAGCCGCGCGTCTTCGACCTCGACGAGCTGCTCCGCCTCGCGCCGCAGGAGGACAGAATCTATCGCCTGCGCTGCGTCGAGGGTTGGTCGATGGTCATCCCTTGGCAGGGCTTCGCGTTGTCGAAGTTGCTCTCAGAAGTCGAGCCGTTGTCGAGCGCCGCTTACGTCGCCTTCGAGACGCTCTACGACCCGCGTCGGATGCCGAACCAGCGTTCGGGCGTGCTCGACTGGCCCTACGTCGAGGGCCTTCGGATGGACGAGGCGATGCATCCTCTGACGATTCTGGCGACGGGTCTGTACGGCGAGCCGCTGCCGCCGCAGGACGGCGCGCCCGTGCGTCTGGTCGTCCCATGGAAGTACGGTTTTAAGAGCATCAAGTCGGTCGTCAAAATTACGCTCGTCGAGCGTCAGCCGCCGGCGACTTGGAACTTGGCGGCGTCCGACGAGTACGGCTTCTACTCGAACGTGAATCCGGAAGTCCCGCACCCGCGCTGGAGTCAGGCCACGGAGCGGCGCATCGGCGAGTGGGGACGCCGCCCGACGCTCCTCTTCAACGGCTACGCCGAAGAGGTCGCGCACATGTACGCGGGCATGGATTTGAAGTACTACTTTTAGCGGTCAGCATTCAGCTTTCAGCTTTAATGGAGCGGATGAAAGTGTTGAGGCTGACGGTCGAGCATCAACGCCCAACGCGGCGTCCGGCCGTGAGCTGATAGCTGAATGCTGACCGCTGACCGCTTCTCATTATGTTCAGCAAGGTTCTCGTCTTCGTCAACTGCCTCGTGCCGGGGCTGCTGCTCGCGTGGGACTGGTGGCGCGGGAGTCTCGGCGCAGACCCGCTCAACTTCATCACGCGCTCGACGGGGACGCTCACGCTCGTCTTCCTCGTGCTCACGCTCGCCGTCACGCCCGCGCGCAAACTGACGGGCGCGAACTGGCTCATCAAGTTCCGCCGCATGCTCGGCCTCTACGCCTTCTTCTACGGCTCGCTACACCTCCTCACCTACGTCTGGTTCGACAAGGCGTTCAACCTCCGCGCAGTCTTGACGGACGTTGCGCAGCGCCGCTTCATCCTCGTCGGGATGCTCGCCTTCGCGCTGATGATTCCGCTCGCCGTGACTTCGACCAACAAGATGATTAAGCGCGTCGGCGGGAAGCGTTGGGCGCGCCTGCACCGCCTCGTCTACGTCTCGGCCGTCACGGGCGTCCTACACTTCTACCTGCTCGTCAAGGCCGACACGACCAAGCCGCTACTTTTCGGCGCGGCCGTCGCGCTCCTGCTCGGCTACCGCCTGCTCGTCTCCTACCGCCAAGCGCGCCCGACGAGCCTCGGAATCTCGACGCGGTAGAAATCAGCCACGGAGACACGGAGACGCAGAGTAAGCCGAGTAATAAAAGCATAGAGGGAGACTTGAACGGTTCAAGTCTCCCTCTTAACTACTTGCCTTCGCTTTTTCTTCTTCTCTGTGTCTCCGTGCCTCCGCAGCTAACTCTACTCGTCGGTGACAGAGCGCGGCGGGCGCTCGGCGAAGCGGTAGTCGGCCTCGACGCGGCGCTGGAGGTTGCGGTAGCCGACGATGAGGACGCCGATGACGGCGATTTGCAGAATCTCGACGACCGCCCACACGAGAACCAAAAATCTCATCTCATCACCTCCCCGTCGGCAGTTGCAGGTTCATGCCGGGCTGCGTGCCGTAGAGAATCGTGAGCGACCCGCTGTGGTTCTTGATGCCGTCGGCGCGCGCGCGCTCGATTTCGAGTTGCAGCTCAAGCTTCTTGATGTCGAGGAGCGCCGGGTTGGCGTAGGTCAGCGCCTCGATCTGCTTGGTCTGCGCGGCGATCTTGGCCGCTTCGAGCCGCGCCTCCTCGGCCTGCTTCTGCTTCTCGTTGGCGACGACGCCCGAGGCCGCCGCCTCGATACGGTCGTCGAGGAAGTCGGGGTTTCCGATTTGCACCGACTCGGTGACGAGTTGGAGTTGGGACGACAGCTGCGGGCGCAGCGACTCGACGATGCGCTTCTGTATCTGCTCCTGATTGGCGTAAATCTCGTAAGCGCCGAAGTCGGCGAAGGCGTTGCGCGCCTCGGTCTGCACGAGGCCGTGGATAATCTGCACACGGCGGTTGTGACGGTCTTGCTCCGTGAAGCCGTACTTGCGCACGTACTCCATTACCTTCTCGGAGTCGGTGTAGGCCGTGACGGCGATTTCGACCTGAAGCGCGGCGTTGTCACGCGAGGTGACGCGCGCCGTCGCGCTCTCGGTGAACGACTTGATGTTGACCTCGTAACTCTTCCGGCCGGGGGCGACGGTCGTGAACCAGCCGTCCGAGGGATGGTAGACGCGCTCGATGGCTCCCCACTTGGTGACGACCTTGACCGTGCCTTCCTGTGCGTAGTCGATGTTGGCGAACGCGACCGACGCGCCGACGATGGCGACGACGATCAGCAACACGACCCCCGCGATGAAGTATTTGCTACCCGACATTGACTCTCCTTTGTTGTTGGTGGCGTCGTCCACGACTTCGGGCCACCGGTTCTTCTTCGTCATGTGTTTGTAGAGCCACTTTTTGCGATTCATGTTCTTATACGTAAGAGGGCGCGCGAGGGTTGTCACGAAACGCGAGGGCGCGCGGGCCGGGCGTGGAATGTAACACAAAATTAAGCGGGCGCGACCCCTTTGAGAGGGCCGCGCCCGCCGAAAAAGTTTTCTTAGCGGTGTCGGGCGTGAGTTAAGAGTCGGCTTTGCGCGTCCGTCTCTTCAGTTGCGGTTGCGCCACGTGCGGCGCACGTAGCGGCGGTTGTAGGCGCGGGCCGGCGGGCCGAGGTAACCGACGCGGTCGCCGCGCGCTCGGTTGCGCCGAGCGAAATAGCGTCTATCGTCGCGCCGGTCGCGGCGGAAAGCCCTGCGGTCGTCGCGCCGTTCGCGCCTGAAGGCGCGGCGGCGGAATCTCCTGTGGTTGTTGTTGCGCTCCCAGCCGCGGTGGCGTCCGCGCTCCCAGCCGAGGTGGCGGCCGTTGTTATTGTCCCTGTGCCGGTGGCGCTGCGCGAAGGCCGCCTCGCCCAGCCCCGCAAAGAGCATGAGCGCGACGACGAGTGCGCAAACCATCCGCCTCAGTGTACTGATTTCGACTCTCATTCGCTTGCCTCCGAGATACTTAAAATCGTCTACGGGAGAGATTTAAGCGGCGGGTCGGCCCGAATGCGGTCGAACCCAAGACGCCTCTGGGCAATCACGATGCCGAGCCGCTTGCAACGCGGCGCGCGCTCGGATAAATTACAGGCTCACCCGCAGCGCCCGTCCCGCCCTAAAATTCAAGACGACTCAAAGCGACGCGGATGGCTATCCTAACTCCCAACTTTATCCGAAAGGACAACCTTCAGACGCCATGAAAGTCTTTGCCACGAACTCCATCAGGAATCTCGCTTGTATCGGCCACGGCGACGCCGGCAAAACGCAACTCGTCAGTTCGCTTCTCTACGTCTCGGGCGCGACGCCGCGCTGGGGCAAGGTCGACGAGGGCACGACCACGACCGACTATGACGAGGACTCGATTGCGCGAAAGATTACCCTCAACACCGCGCTCGCCCACTGCGAGTGGCGCGAGCACAAAATCAACTTCATCGACACGCCCGGCTACGCCGCCTTCGTCGCGCACGCGCGTCCCGCCCTGCGCGTCGCCGACTGCGCGCTCGTCGTCGTCCACGCCGTCAAGGGCGTCGAGGTGCAGACCGAGAAGACTTGGGCTTACGCCAACGAGTTCATGACGCCGCGCATGATGGTCATTAACCAGATGGACAAGGAGCACGCCGACTTCGGCACGGCGCTCGACTCCGCACGCTCGACGTTTAGCCGCGCCATCGTCCCCTTCACCCTCCCCATCGGGCAGGAGCACAACTTCCGAGGCGTCGTCGACATCGTCCACATGAAGGCTTACGAGTACGACGCCAACGGAAAGCCCAAAGAGATTCCCATCCCCGAGGCGGGCCGCGATGTGGTGGACAAGGAGCGCAAGCGTCTCATCGAGGTCATCGCCGAGTCGGACGATGCTTTGATGGAGAAATACTTCGAGACCGACACGCTGCCCGAAGAGGACATCGTCGCGGGCATCCCGAAGGCCATCGCCGCGAGCCGCCTGTGCCCGGTCTTCGCCGCCTCCGGGGCGACGCTCGCCGGCATCTCGAACATCCTCGACGGCATCGTCGACTACGCCCCCGCGCCCGACACGCACGAGGCCGAGCACGGCAAGACCGCCTCGGACGGCGACGGCGGTCAGCCCGCGACGCGCAAGTACGACGCCTCCGAACCCATCTCGGCCTACGTCTTCCGCACCGTCGCCGACCCGTTCGCCGGCCGCATCAACGTCATGAAGGTCGTGAGCGGACACGTCAAGTCGGACGCCACGATGCAGAACACGACGCGCGGCGCGGCCGAGCGCCTCGGCGCGCTCCACTCGATGCAGGGCAAGCAGCTCGACAAGATTGAGGAGGCCAACGCGGGCGACATCATCGCGTGCGTCAAGCTCAAGGAGACGCAGACGGGAGACACGCTGTCTGACAAGAACTCGCCCATCGTCTACGACGGCGTCGAGTACCCGGAGGCGGCCATCTCGTTCGCCATCGAGCCGAAGTCGCGGCAGGACGAGGAGAAGATTTCGGTCGCGCTCCACAAGATTCTGGAAGAAGACCCGTCACTTCATTTCACGCGCGACGCGCAGACGAAAGAATTCTTGCTGTCGGGTTCGGGACAACTGCACATCGAGACGGTCGTCGAGAAACTGCGCAAGCGTTACCACGTCGAGGTCGCCTTGCACCCGCCGAAGGTTCCTTACAAGGAGACGATTACGGCGCGCGCGGAGGTGCAGGGGCGTCACAAGAAGCAGACGGGCGGGCGCGGGCAGTTCGGCGACTGTAAGGTCGTCTTCGAGCCTCTGCCGCGCGGCGGCGGGTTCGTCTTCGAGGACAAGATTTTCGGCGGCTCAGTCCCGCAGCAGTTCCGGCCGGCCATCGAGAAGGGCATCATCGAAGCCGCGAAGGGCGGCGCGATTGCGGGCTACCCGCTCGTCGATTTCAAGGTCACGCTCGTCGACGGCTCGTATCACAACGTCGACTCGGACGAGCACTCGTTCAAGGCGGCGGGCCGTAAAGCGTTCCGCAACGCCATCGAGAAGGTGAAGCCGACTCTGCTCGAACCCATCATGCACGTCGAGGTGGTCGCGCCCGTCGAGGCGAGCGGCGACATCATGGGCGACCTCAACTCGCGCCGAGGCCGCGTGCAGGGGATGGAGATGCGCGGCAAGAATCAGGTCATCAAGGCACAGGTTCCGATGTCGGAGATGCTCGACTACCAGTCGAAGCTCAACTCCGTCACGCAGGCGCGCGGCTCCTTCCACATGGAGTTCTCGCACTACGACCCCGTCCCCGGCCAAATCGCCAACAAGATAGTCGAGCAGGCGCGCGCCGAAGGTAGAATCAGGGCGGAAGAGGAAGACTAAGAAGCGAGGTAGCATGTCACGGCAGTTAGCCAAACACTGGTTCAGCGTTGAGGAGTATGAGCGCATGGGTCGAGCGGGCGTCTTCGGGGATGACGCCCGTCTCGAACTGCTTGAAGGAGAGATTTACGAAATGCCGCCAATAGGAAGCCCTCACGCCTCCTGCGTTAAGCATTTTA
>DASUNL010000415.1:0-3476 GCA_036277175.1 Pyrinomonadaceae bacterium
GTCTGCGAAGGCGGCGCGCATCACGTCGAGACGCCAAGTCGTCGAGAGCGCTTCGGAGAAGGTTTTGCCGACGACGTGTGAGTCGGCGGGCGTCCAGTGTCGCGGGCGGTAGCCGAGGATTTGAAACTCGGGCGGCAGGGATTTTTGGTCGAGCGAGTCGATGTAGGCGTTGACGCCGCGCGTGTAAGCCTCAAGGGCCGCGCGCGCGCGGGGCGAAGACTTCTCGACCATCGCCTCGGCGACCCGCGCGAAGCCGTAGGTGCGATGCCGCTTGTCCTCTTCGAGCGCCGGGCGTCCGAAAATCTCCGACAACTCGCCGCGCGCGTTGCGGCGCATCAAGTCCATCTGCCACAGGCGGTCGGAGGCCGTCACGTAGCCTTGCGCGAAGTAGAGATCTTCGGCGCTCGCGGCCTCGATGTAAGGAATGCCGCGCTCGTCGCGCCTGACGGTGACGTTCGCTTTGAGTCCGTCGAGCTTTATCGTCTTGGCCGCCGTCTGCGGCGCGGCGGCGGGCGTCTGCGCGCGCGCGTTGATAAGAGACGGCGTGACGGTCGTCGTCTTGACTAACGAGACGAGGGTGCAGAGGCAGAGAAGGAGTCGCGCAGGTTTCATCATCGAATCAGACCTCGAAGGGAGAAGCAGGATGCGTTACGGCGGGGGCATTTTACAACAAGTCGCGCGCGAAGTGAGACGGCCGGGGCGTCATCGGAGGGGAGACGATTCAGGAGCGCGGGTCGAGGACGACGAGGCGCTGCGCGGTCATCTCCTCCATCGCGTAGCGCACGCCCTCGCGCCCGAACCCGGAGAGCTTGACGCCGCCGTAGGGCATGTTGTCGACGCGGAAGTTCGGCGAGTCGTTAATCATCACGCCGCCGAACTCAAGCTCGCTGAAGGCGCGCATCGCGCGGCCCACGTCGCGCGTGAAGACGCCGGCCTGTAGGCCGTAGCGCGTGTGATTGGCCTCGCTGAGAGCCTCGCCGAAATCCTTGAACGTCTGGACGGTCGCGACCGGCGCGAAGACCTCCTCGGACGTGACGCGCATCTCGGCGTGGACGTCGGCGAGCACGGTCGCTTCGAGCAGAGAGCCGCGCCTGCGGCCGCCCGCGAGCACGCGCGCGCCCGCGCCGACGGCCTCGCCTATCCACTCCTCGGCCCGCCGCGCCGCCGCCTCGTCAATCATGTTCGAGATTTCCGTCGCCTCGTCGAGCGGGTCGCCCGCGCGCAGAGAGTTGGCGCGCTCGACGAGTCCGTTCGTGAACTCTTCGGCGACCGCGTCGTGAACGATGAGCCTCTGCGCGGAGATGCAGACCTGCCCGGCGTAGACGAAGGCCGCCGCGGCCGCGCGCTCGACGGCATAAGCGACATCGGCCGTCTCGTCGACGATGACGGGGGCGTTACCGCCGAGTTCGAGCGTGACCGCTTTGCGCGCCGCGCGCTCGCGAAGTTTCCAGCCGACCTCCGCGCTCCCCGTGAACGAAATCATCGCGACTCGCTCGTCCGAGAGGACTGTGTCAATCGTCTCTACTTCGACGGGCACGACCTGCATCGCCGACTTCGGCAAGCCCGAGGCGAGAAAGACTTCGCCGAGCATGAGGGCCGTGAGCGGCGTGCGCGGACTCGGCTTGACGATGATTGCGTTGCGCGAGGCGAGGGCGGGCGCGACCTTGTGTGCGACGAGGTTGAGGGGGAAGTTAAAGGGCGTGATGCCGTAGACGACGCCGCGCGGCACGCGCACAGTCCAGCCGGTGCGGCCCACGCCGCCCGCGCCGAGCGCGTCGAGCGGGACGACTTCGCCCGCGAAGCGACGCGCCTCTTCTGAAGCGTAGGTGAAGGTCGAGACGGCGCGGTCAACTTCGATGCGCGCGACTTTAATCGGCTTTCCGGCTTCGAGTGCGATGGTGCGCGCGAACTCCTCGCGGCGCGCGCTCAAGCCGTCGGCGATTTTGCGCAAGCCTTCGGCGACCTGAAAGCGCGGCAGGTCGCGCATCTCGCGTGCGGCCGAGGCGGCGAAAGAAATCGACTCTTCCGACTCAGCGCGCGAGGCGACGGAGAAGGGCGCGACCAACTCGCCGCTAAAGGGCGAGCGCACTTCGCGCGTCGCCGCCGTCGCGCGCCACTCGCCGCCGATGAGAAAAGGTTTCGCGTCCAACGCCGCCCCCTCCGCGCCCGTTTGAGTTTTCTCGATGGTAGCACAGGAGGGCGTGCGGCACGCGGATTTGAAATCTCGAATCTCGAATCTGAAATCTCAAATTTGAAAGCTTGAGTCTCGAATCTCGAATCCGCGTTGTGTGACCCGTTAGCGGAGGCGGTGTTGACCTGTCGAGGCGAGGCGGGCGGCCTCGGCCTCAGTCCATTCGCAGAGCGTGTTGACGTCGCGCTCGGAGAGGCGCGCCGCGCGGTGGACGAGCGTGTAGGAGGTGAGGGGCATGAAGCCGTAGCGCGCTTCGACGCAGATGGCTTCGAGCATCTGGGCGGCCTCGCGCGGCTCGTAGTCGCCCCACGCGGAGAAGTTAAGCTCGCGGCGGCCTTCGTTGACGTGGTCGATGACGAACCAAGAGACGGGCGCGACGTTGCTGTACCAAGGCCAGCGCGTCTGGTTCGAGTGGCAGTCGGCGCACGAGCGACGCAAGACCTCCTCGACCTCCGGCGTCACGCGCGCGTGCGAGGCCAGCGACATTAGGTCGGCCGTCTCGGGGTTCGTCCGCGCGGGCCTGATGAACTGCGCCGCGAACAGCAGCGCAGCCAACACCAACGCGATCCTTCGAAGCCACTTTCTCATCGCAAGCTCCCCGCGAAACGCCTAACGTCATTTGAGACGGATGTCGCGCGTGCAGTTGAGCACCCCGCCCGCGCCGCGTTTAATCAGCATGACGTTTGAGAACTGACCGGCGGCCCGTGCGTGTTCGAGCGACTGCACGCCGATGTGGGGGTCGCCCTCGAACCAGAACTCCTCAATCCACTGCTCGGCCGCGCCCGGCGCGGTCGCCTTCGCATGAATGTGCGCGGGGATGCGGCTGTTCGGGTAGGAGGCGGGCTTGATGGTGCGAAACTCGTAGCGCCCCTCGGCGTCCGTCTTGAGCCAGCCCTTGATGCGCGGGTCGGGGGGGCCGTTGCCGTCGCGCTCCGAGTAAAGGCCGCGCGCGTCCGTGTGGTAGAAGTAGAGGACGACACCTTCGAGCGGCGTCTTGCCGCCGGCCGCGAAGAAGCGGCCCGTGACGACGAGCGGCTCGCCCGGCTCCGTGTCGGCGACGATTTTCGTCTTCCACGAAAGACTCTTAGGGTCGGGTTCGGAAGGCTGCGCGGCCGTTGAAGCGAGCGAGGCCGACGCGCCTTCGGAGTCGCAGCCGAGCAGACTCCCCAACCCGACGCCCGCGACGGGTACGACGAAGAGCAACGCCCCCGCGCGCGTCACGAACTGCCTGCGTCCTAAACTTGCGTTCACGAGTCGAGACATATCAAAACCTCCTGTCGGGCGT
>DASUNL010000416.1:0-7809 GCA_036277175.1 Pyrinomonadaceae bacterium
GTCTACCTCGGCTCGCTCGTCGTGTTCGGCTACGACGAACGCCTCATCCTCTTCGTCCTGCTCCCGCTCGCGCTCCTCTTCCCCGTCGCCTTCTACCACTTCAGTTGGAGCGCGTGGCTCGCCTTCGACAACTTCTTCGAGCCGCTCCCACGCCACAAGCCGCGTCGGCGCGCAAGCTAAAAGTCGAAACCCCTTTGCGAGTCTGACGCGGCGGACTTGCTCGCCTCGTCGCTCGCGCGTTCGTCGTCCTCATCGGACGTGGGCGCACGCTCGCCGCGCCGGAGCGCGTTGACGAGCAGGTGCGCGCGTCGCGTCGGCTCGGGCTGTCGATAGCCCCCGTCGCAACGCAGCGTCAAATCAACCGCGCCGTCGAGGTCGATGAGATGTCCGGGCGAGACGTAGACGGGCTGCACGCGCGTCTTCGTCCGCAGGGCCGCGCCGACCGTCTCGCCCTTATCGACGAGCGGCGTCCACGCGCCGCGCTCCTGCGAAGGCTCTTCAAACTTCCCCACGAGGACGGACTTCGCGCACCCGAACGTCGGCCGCTCAAGCATCAGCCCGACGTGCGAGGCGATGCCGACGCGCCGGGGGTGCGCGAGTCCCTGCCCGTCGAACATCACGGCGTCAGGCTCGACCTTTAACTTCTCCCACGCCTCAAGGAGCGAAGGCGTCTCGCGGAAAGAGAGCAGCCCCGGCACGTATGGGAACTTCGTCTCACTCACCACTCCGACCTCCTCGACCACTTCGAGCGAAGGCAGACTTAGGACGACGATGCCCGCATAGACGGCCGGGTCGAACTTGTTGAAAGAGATATCGCACCCCGCGACCGTCTCGACCTTACGCTTTAAGGGCGCGACGCTGACGAGCGCGCGCAACTCCTTCTGTAGCGCGACGGCCTCGCGCGGCGTCAAGTTCCAGTCATGAAGTTTTTTGTAACCTGCCACGCCTTCGCACCCCCCCTTTATCAAGTCTCGACGGCGGAAGAAATCTCCATGCCGGAAGAAGTCTCCACGCCGGAAGAAGCCACGACGGCGGGCGCGAAATCGACCGTCTCGCTCGACGTGATGCCCGCCTCTCTCTGAATGATTGAATGGACGCGCCAGCGCGCGTCGTCGCGCTCGGGGAAGTCCACGCGGTAGTGCGCGCCGCGCGACTCCTCGCGCCAGAGCGCGGCGCGAGCGACGAGCGCGGCCGTCGTCAAAAAGTTGCGCGAGGCGGGCCGCAATTGCGCGCGCGCAATCTGCTCGAACTCTCGGAGCGCGCGCTCGATTGAAGAGCGCGAGCGCAGTATGCCGACGCGCTCCCACATCAGACGGCGCACGCGCTTGCGCACCGCGACCGCAATCTCGCCCCCGCCGTCGCGCGGCGCGCCCGTCTCCGTCGCCGCCGACGATGCGCGGCTCGCTTCCTCCTCGTCAAACGCGCCGCCGGTAGCATCGTCAGGTTTAAAGTTCGCGTCATCCGAGGCGGCGGCCGCGCCCGCGCGCGCGCCGAAGACGAGACCTTCGAGGAGCGAGTTCGAGGCGAGCCGGTTCGCGCCGTGGACGCCCGTGCAGGCGACCTCACCCGCCGCGTAGAGTCCCGGCAAAGAGGTGCGGCCGTCCAAGTCTGTGCGGACGCCGCCCATGTGGTAGTGCGCGGCGGGGCTGACGGGGACGGGGACGCGCGCGAGGTCGAGGCCGTGGCGCAGGCAGGTCGCATGGATGACGGGGAAGCGCGCGCGAAGGTATCGCGCGTCGAGTGCCGTCATGTCGAGGTAGACGGTTCGCGTCGCCGTCCGCTCCATCTCCGAGACGATGGCGCGGCTGACGATGTCGCGCGGCGCGAGTTCCGCGCGCTCGTGATAGCGCGGCATGAAGCGTCGGCCCTCGGCGTTGCGCAGGACACCGCCCTCGCCGCGCATCGCCTCGGACAGAAGAAAGCGCGGCGCGCCCTCGACGTTCAGAGCCGTCGGGTGAAACTGCACGAACTCCGCGTCGGCCACCTCCGCGCCCGCGAGGTAGGCCATCGCGATGCCGTCGCCCGTCGCCACGCCGGGGTTCGTCGTGTGCAGAAAGAGTTGACCCGAGCCGCCCGTGGCTAAGACGACGGCGCGCGCGCGAAGCTCGCGCGGGGCGCGCACGCGCGGGTCTAGGTAGCGCACGCCTCGGCATCGACCGCCCGCCGCGACGAGCGACTCGACGCCCGCGTGCGCGAGAAGCGTGATGCGCTTCTCGCGCCCGGCGCGGTCGAGAAGTGCGCGGACGAGTTCCTTGCCCGTCGCGTCGCCGCCCGCGTGCAGTATGCGCCGGCGCGAGTGCGCGGCCTCCTGCGTGAAGAGGAGGCGGCCGCCCTCTCGGTCGAACTCCGCGCCCCACTCGATAAGCTCGCCGACGAGCCTCTGGCCCTCCGAGACCAAGACCTCGACGGCGCGCTCGTCGCACAGGCCCGCCCCGGCGGCCGTCGTGTCGTCCTCGTGCAGGGAAGCCTCGTCGTCTTCGGAGAGGGCGACGGCCACGCCGCCTTGCGCGTACTCTGTGTTCGACTCTTCGCGCCGCTCCTTCGTCAGGACGGTGACGCGCGCGCCCGCGCGCGCCAGCTCGATGGCCGCGCGCAGGCCCGCGATGCCGCTGCCGACGACGATGTAGTCAGTCTCTTGCTTCACACGTTTTCTTTGGGGGAAGTCGCGCGGATTTTAACACGCCGCCGGCGCTCGCGGGCAACGCGGGCCGACGTTGACACGGGCGGGCGGCGCGGCTATCGTGCCCGCGTCGCCGGAGAGGCTGCTTTTCTCTTTCGCTCGCGCGGGCACGCGACGCCCGCGCGCCTCACCGCAAATGTTCGTTAACGGAAGGAGATTCAAATCGTGACCGATAGAGAAAGGGCTTACATCGTCATCGCGCTCGTCGAGCGGACGGGCAAGAAGCACGAGGGCTGCCGCGTCATTCCGCACGGCGAGCTTTTCCCCGCCATCTACTCGCAGGTCTTCGGCCCGGCCAGCCAGCGCGACTGCGAGAAGTGGATGAACTCCAACTGCGGCCGGCCCGTCAAGGCGAAGTAGGCGCGACAAACGCCCCCACACTTCGACCGCGCACCGGCGCTCGCCGACTCATTGACGGATGAGAGAGTCGCCCTCTTCAATCTCAGATTTCAAATTTCAGATTTGAGATTCGAGATTGAAGACGGCGACTCTCTCATCCGTTTCTTGCGCGGGCGGCACGCGCGGGGTTAGAATTCGCGGCATCAAGCTTCTTACAGTTCCCCTGTAAACCTAGACCTTTCAGGCAGGCGCTCCCCGGTCGTCCCTCGCTCAACTGACCCGGCGCGCCGCCCCGTCCGTCATTCCGCAGAGGAGGATATTAGAAGATGCGTCCGCAACGTTTGCTCGCCGCCCTGCTCGCCGCCGTCATGCTCGCGCCCGCTTTGCCCGCACTCGCGCAGAGGCGCGGCCGACAAAGTCGTCAGACGCGCCCCGCCGCAGCCGCCGCGCCCCGCACGGCCGGCTCGCTGCCGCAGCTCGACCTGAAGGTCACGGAGTTCACGCTCCCCAACGGCCTGCGCGTCGTCATGCACGAGGATCATTCGACGCCGATTGTCGCCGTCAACCTCTGGTATCACGTCGGCTCGAAGAACGAGGTTCCCGGCCGCACGGGCTTCGCGCACCTCTTCGAGCACATGATGTTTCAGGGGTCGAAGAATTTCGACTACGACTACTTCTTCCCGCTCCAAGAGGCGGGCGGCGCAATCAACGGCTCGACCAACGCCGACCGCACCAACTACTTCGAGGTCGTCCCCTCGAACTTCCTTGAGACCGCGCTCTTCCTCGAAGCCGACCGTCTCGGCGGCCTGCTCGAAGCGATGACCGAGGAGAAGCTCGCCAACCAGCGCGACGTCGTCAAGAATGAGAAGCGCCAACGCTACGACAACGTCCCCTACGGGCTGGTCGGCGCGAAAATCTCCGAGGTCATGTACCCGCGCGACCACCCCTATCACTGGCTGACCATCGGCTCGCTCGAAGATTTGACGGCCGCCTCGATGGACGACGTGAAAGACTTCTTCCGACGCTTCTACGTCCCGAACAACGCGAGCCTCGTCATCGCCGGAGACTTCCAACCGGCCGAGGCGCGCCGCCTCGTCGAAAAACACTTCGGCCCGATTAAGGCCGGCCCCGACGTGCGGCCGGTCACCGCGCGCCAGCCCGCGTTAGAGCGCGAGCTGCGCATGCAGGAGGAAGACCGCGTCGCCTTGCCGCGCGTCTATATGGCTTGGCACACCGTCCCACTTTTCTCGCCCGACGACGCCGCGCTCGACATGCTCTCGGCCGTCCTTTCGAGCGGCAAGGGCTCGCGCATCTACCGTCGTCTCGTCTACGAGCAACAGGTCGCGCAGGAAGCCTTCGCCTTCCACAACTCGCGCGAGTTGGCCGGGATGTTCCAAGTGGCCGCCACCGCCAAGCCCGACAAGCCCATCGCCGACATCGAGAAGATGCTCGACGAGGAGATAGCTAAAATCAAACAAGCGCCGCCGACCCGCGAGGAGATGGAGCGCGCCTACAACGAGGTCGAGGCGTCGGCCATCTACGGCATCCAGACCGTCCTCGGCAAGGCCGACCAACTCAACAGCTACAACACCTACCGCAACCGCCCCGTCTACTTCAACCAAGACCTCGCGCGCTACCGTCAGGTGACGGCCGCCGACGTGCGGCGCGTCGCGCAGAAGTACCTGACCGACAAGCGTCTCGTGATGACGGTCGTCCCGCGCGGCACGCAGAACAAGGCGGGCGAACCCGTCGCCACGACGCCGAAGACCGACGCGGCCGCGCCCGCGACTCAGCAGGCGGCGGCCGGGACTACGGCCCCGCGCACCACGCCCGCGACGACGGGCGAGCGCCCCGCCGGCACGCAGCCGCAGACGAAGACCGAGGCCGCGCAGACTCGGCCCGCAGGCTCGACGCCTCCGGCCGCGACCGCGCCGGCCGTCCCCGCGCAGAAGAAGGAACAGCGTCGGCCCGACACCTCGCGCCTGCCGAAGCCCGGCCCGGAGCCTTCGCTCACTCTTCCGGCCATCGAGCGCCGCACGCTCTCGAACGGACTCGAAGTCTTAGTCGTCCGCCACGCCGAGCTTCCCGTCGTCAACATGAATCTGGTCGTCAAGACCGGGGGCGCGGCCGACCCGGCCGACCGTGCCGGTCTCGCCAGCATGACGGCCAGCATGATTGACGAGGGGACGACGCGCCGCAGCGCCCTCGACATCTCGAACGAACTGGCCTCAATCGGCGCGTCGCTCAACACGGGCGCGGGCTGGGACTCTTCGAGCGCGTCGCTCTTGAGTCTCAAGCGCCATCTCGACCGCGCGCTCGACATCTTCGCCGACGTCGTCATCAGCCCCTCGTTCCCCGAAAACGAGATGCGCCGCCTGCGCGACCAGCGTCTGACGTCGCTCAAGCAGCGGCGCGACGACGCGACGGCCATCGCGTCGGTCGTCTACCCGACCATCATCTACGGCCGCGCGCACCCTTACGGACACTCGCTCATCGGCGACGAGACTTCGGTCGCGGGCTACACGGCCGGGGACGTGCGGAAGTTCTACGACACCTACTACCGGCCGAATAACGCGGCGCTCGTCGTCGTCGGCGACGTGACGGCGGCCGAGATAGTGCCGAAGCTCGAACGCGCGTTCGGCCGTTGGGAGCGCGGCCACGTGCCCGCAGTTGACGTGACGGCCGCGCCGCAAGAGCGCACACGCAACGTCATCTACCTCGTCGACCGTCCGGGCGCGGCGCAGTCCGTCCTAAACATCGGACACATCGGCGTCCCGCGCTCGAACCCCGACTTCTTCCCTCTGCTCGTCATGAACCAACTCCTCGGCGGGCAGTTCATCTCGCGCGTCAACTTGAACCTGCGCGAGAACAAGGGCTACACCTACGGCGCGCGCACCGCGTTCGACTACCGTCGCGGCGCGGGGCCGTTCATGGCTTCGGCGGGCGTGCAGACGGCCGTGACGAAGGAGTCGGTCGCCGAGTTCATCAAGGAGCTGCGCGGCGTGCGCGGCGAGATGCCGGTGACGCCCGAAGAGCTGGCCTACGCCAAGCAGAGTCTCACGCGCGGCTTCCCGCGCACCTTCGAGACGCCGGCCAACATCGCCACGCGCCTCGAAGACATCGTCATCTACGAACTGCCGGACGACTACTTCAACAACTACGTCGCGCGCGTCAACGCCGTCACGCTCGAAGACCTGACGCGCGTCGCCAACCGCTACGTCAACCCGACGCGCCTCGCCATCCTCGTCGTCGGCGACCGCAAGGTCATCGAGAAGGGTCTGCGCGAGCTTGAAGACATCTCGAACGAGATCGTCGTCGTCGACTCCGAGGGGCGGCCCGCGCCGCAGGGCGGCCCGGCGAGCGGCGGCGGCGGGCAGCAGTAAATCGTCAATCGTCAATCGTAAATCGCGAATAGAGGTAGAGCGGCCTTCGTGCGCGGAAGAAAATTCTTCAAGCACGGAGGCCGCTTAATCTATTTACGTTTTACGATTCACGATTCACGGCTTTTCCGTCTGTGGCAAGCCGGTTGCATTACACCATTAAGTACTCGTGGAGTTGATACGGAAACCGTACACTCTAAAAAATCTTAATCGACGAACTATCAGGAGGGACAGAAGAATGGCAGAAAACACCGGCACTTCGACGGGCCGCTCGCGCATGGTTACGGGACTCTTCAACGACAGGGAGAGCGCCGAACGCGCTTACGGCTCCCTCGGCACGCGCGGCTACAGCAAAGATGACATCAACCTCATCATGTCTGACGACACGCGCACCAAGTACTTCTCGGACGACGACGACAACGTCGACAAGTCCGACCTCGACACGAAGGCTTGGGAAGGCGCTGGCAAGGGCGCGGCCATCGGCGGCACGGTTGGCGCGACGCTCGCGGCCATCGCGGCCATCGGGACGAGCGTGGCCCTGCCGGGCTTGGGCCTCCTCATCGCCGGGCCGCTCGCGGCCGGCATCGCCGGCGCGGGTGCGGGCGGCGCGACCGGCGGACTCATCGGCGCGCTCATCGGCTCGGGCATCCCCGAGGATCGCGCGAAGCACTACGACGAGGGCGTCCGCAAGGGCGGCATCCTGATGGGCGTCAACGCGCGCTCGGACGAAGACGCCGAGTACTTCGAGAGCGAGTGGCGTAACAACCGCGGCGAGCACGTCTACCGCTAGGCTTCGGCTTCGGAGGCGCGCGGGGGCTTTTGCGAGTCCCCGCGCGCCGACTTTCGTTTATACGTTTACTGGAGGGATTGAATGAGACGGATACAAACTTTGCTGGCGGCGTCTGCTCTGGCCGCGTCGCTGGCGGCCTGCGGCGGCGAATCGACGAACACGAACAACGCGAACTCGAACACGACGCGCGCGAACGCTAACGCTAACGCCAACGCGAACTCAAACTCGCCGGGCGTCGTCGAGACGAACGCCAACACGCCGCGCAACGCCAACGCCGCGAACTCGAATCAGGGGGTCGTGACGAACAACAACGGGAACCAGAACACCTCTGGCGTCTCGGGCCTGAACGGCAACGCGAACAAGTCGAACACGAACAACCGCAACAACAACCGCTAAAGAATTCGCGCCCGCCGAGAATCTCTTGACGGGCGCGCGGGGAGGAGTAAAATCATCCTCCCCCTGTGATTGCTACTTTTGGACGGGAGGCCGCCGCGCGTATTTGAGGCACGCGCGGCGGCTTTTCGTTTGGGTCAGGAGTCGCGGTCTCAGAAGCTGAACCGCAGTTGCAGCTCGACGCGCCGGTTGCCCGCCGTCTCCGCGCCGCCCCCGCCGCCTCCGCG
>DASUNL010000417.1:0-5687 GCA_036277175.1 Pyrinomonadaceae bacterium
CGCGCGGCGGTAGAGTTCGGCGGCGTCGGGGCGCGAGCCGTCGGGGTTTTTCAGAGTGCCCTCGCGCGCGTCCTCGGCCTGCTGGAAGAGCAGCTCGGCATCGTCGGTCGTGGGCGTGAGTTTGACTTCGAGGTCGCCGCGCTGCGCAGAGGTGAGCGCGAGCGTGCGTTCGCGGAAACCGCGCGCGCGGACGCGCAAGTTGCGGCGGCCCGAGGCGACGTTCTTGATTGTCAATCGGCCCGCTTCGTCGGTCGTGCCGCGTCGCAGGTCGTCGAGCCAGACGGCGGCGCGCGGCTCGGTCTTGAGGGTGATGGTTTTCGGAGACGACTGCGCGGAGGCGGCGGCGGGTCGCGCAGCTTGCCCGCGCGTGGGTCGTCTCTTCTGCGCGTGCGCGTGCGGCGCGATGAAGATGAGAGACGCGCTGGCGAGGATGAAGAGGGTCGCCGAGAGGGTCGCCGTGAGAGTCGCTGTGAGAGTCGCGGTGGTGCGCGCGCGTCCGTTGTCGAGTCGAAGCGAAGCGGGGAGTCGAAGTGAAAAGTAGTTCGTCATCACTCTTCCTCTTGGTCGTTTAAAGCAAAGTCACACGGCCGGTCAAATCAAACATTACTCTTCGTCATCCTCGTCGTTTGAGACGCGGCGCGGGCGGACGTGTTGGCCTTGCAAGGGCGCGTCCGCCGTGCGTGCCGCGCCGACCTCGGTGCGGAAGCGGCCAGCGTCGTCGTAGAGTCGGCGGTACTGCAAGGTGTTGCGGACGACGCCCTGCACGTAGCCGCGCGTCTCGCGGAAGGGGACGGCCTCGGCCCACTCGTCCATCTCGGCGGGCAGGCTCGTGCGCCACGCGGCGGCACGGCCGGGGCCCGCGTTGTAGGCGGCGGCGACGTACTCGATGCGTCCGAAGCGGTCTATCTGGTCGCGCAGGTATTGCGTGCCGAGCGGGATGTTGACGGAGGGTCGGAAGAGCGCCTCGACCGCGTCGCCGTTGCTCGCCGGGAGTTGGACGCCGACCTTGCGCGCCATCATCCGCGCCGTCGGGACGAGCAGTTGCATCAGCCCGTAGGCGTTCGCGCCCGAAGCCGCGCGCGGGCTGAAGACCGACTCCTGACGGATGAGGCCCGCGACCGTGTAGGGGTCGAGCGAGCGCGCGCGCGCCTCGCGCGCAATCATCTCCCAGTTCGTGAGCGGGTAGAAGACGTCCCACTCCTCGCGCGTCAGCTCCCCGACCTCCATCTGCGAATAGTCTGGATAGGTGCGGCTCAGAACTCTGAGCGCCTCGACGTTCTGGTCATACGAGCGATGTATGCGCGCCTTGGCGAGACTCGCGCGCGGGCTGGCGGGCGCGGCCCTGAGAGCCTCGTCCAACTCGGCGTGCGCCTGTTCGTCGAGGCCGACGGCGTTGAGCTGTTCGGCGCGCACGACGCGCGCCTGCTCGACTTGTCCGGCCGTCTCTTCGGCGACGGTGACGGGCAGGAGGTTGGCGGCGGCGCGCGCGACCATCGAGTCGGGCGCGAAGGAGGGCGCGGGCGCTTTCGGCATCGCGTCGAGACGCTTCTGCGCCAGTTGGCCGTACCAGTTGGCGTCGTAGCGTTCGAGCATCGCCTCGTAGAGGACGCGCGCCTCGGCCATGCGGCCCGCGCGCTCGGAGTCGCGCGCGGCCCAGTAGCCCGCGCGCCCTCGATAGTCCGTGTTGCGGTCGGCGTAGAGCGCGAGGTGCTCGGTGAGGAGTCGCGAAGACTCCGCGAAGTTCTTCGCCTCGTGCGCGGCCCAAGCCAGCTCGAACTGCGCGCCCGCGACCTGCGCCTCGCCGGGGAACGACGAGACGGCCGCGCGGAAGTAGTTGAAGGCGTCGGTCGTGAGCTTCGCTTCCTTTAGCGCGTTGCCCGCTTCGACGAGCGCGAGCATCGTCCACTTCGACTTCGGCGCGAGTCCGCGCATCGCTTCGACGGTCGAGCGCACGCCCTCCCACTGTTTGGCGCGGGCGTAGGCGCGCGCGAGGTTGTATTTCAACTCGGCCTGCCCCTCGACATCTTTCGGAGGAGCGCCCGAGAAGAAGCTGATGGCCTCGGCGTTGCGGCGCGCGTTGTAGGCGGCGAGTCCTGCGCGCATGCGCGGGTGCTGCGTCCCCGTCATGGGGAAGCGGTCGAAGGAGGCGACGTAGGCGTCGGTCGCCTCGGCGTAACGCTTCGCGTTGTAGAGACCTTCGGCGCGCGCGATGGCCTCTTCGGCATTGGCGGCCGTGGTCGAAGAGTTGAGACGCGCGAGGGCGGCGGCGGCCTCGGCGTCGGTTTCGCGCGAGGCCGGGGCGTGGAAGTAAGCGCGGCGGTACGCGCCGAGAGCGCGCGTCGCGTCGCCCGACTGTTCGTAGCCGCGCGCGGCCAAGAGAAGCGCGCGCGCATCGTCGGCGTCCGTCAGTTTTTTGAGGAAGACGGGGACGGCCGCGCCCTGTCGGGCTTCGAGCGCGATGGTCGAAGCGCGCAAAAGTGCCTCGCGCGCGAGGAGACTTTCCGGGTGCTCGCGCGCGAGCTGTTCGTAGGCGGCGCGCGCTTCGGTCGAGCGCCCGGCTTTTTCTAATGCTTCGGCGCGGAGCCACGTCGCGTAGTCGGCGACCGAGGTGTGGCGCGCGATGTCGCGCGAGTCGAGGAGCGCGGCCGCGCCCGCGTGGTCTCCGGCGGACGTGCGCACGCGCGCGTGGAGCACACGGGCCAGAGCCCCGGCGCGCGTCCCCGCGTAGTCGCGCTCGATTTCGGCGACGACCGACTCAGCCGGCATCACCCCGCCGCGCGACATCGCGCGCAGACGCTCAACGGCGGCCGCCTCGTCGGCCGGCGCGCGCTGCGCCGAGCAGCTCGTGCTCAGGAAGGGGAGCGTCGCGGCCGAGACGAGCGCGACGAAGCCCGCGGCGAGAAACGCGACGCGGAGCGGCGAAAGATTGCGGAGCGTTTGGAGGTTCATCTCTGAATAGTGGCGTCCCTTGAACGAGCTTCCCCGTGAGCTTCGACTTTAAATGAGCTTCTGACTTTTGCGAACGTGCGTCTTCGGCTTCGACGCTTACGATGCGACGCGCGACGTGGCAAGTTCGCCCTAAAACGCACGCAGCAAGTTTGCCCTAAAATGCGACGAGTGGCGAGTCGCAACTGCGCGACTCGCCACTCGCCTGTTTTGAAACGTGAGCTTTCGGTCGTCTACGCCGAGGCGCTCGCGCCGGGGTAGCCCTCGCCGAGCTTCGAGGCGTCGCCCTCGGCCAGAGTGCTGACGAGCGCGTGATGGAAGTAGTCGTAACGCGCGCCGACCTGATGCGCGTAACGCTCGTCGTACATCGCGCGCGAGCGGTCGATGTGCTCGCGCAGACGCCCGTAGAGGTCTCCGGCCGCGCGCCCCTCCTGAACCTGCGCCTCGTTGTAGAGCTTTATCTCGGAGACGAGCAGGCGCGCGAACCGCCAAGCCTTGTCGTGGAGCGGGCGCTCCTGCTCGCTGACCTCGATGGGGAGCGCGCTGTCGCGTCGTCGCTGCGGAGCGGGCGCGGGCGTCGGCGCGCTCGAAGAGAAGGCCGGCTCGCCCGCCGTGTCGGCCCGGTTAGTCCAAGCGTAGGCGTCCGTGCCGGCCGGCTCGGACGGCGGCGGCGGCGCTATGACGGAAGGCTCGGGCGTCGCGTCGGCGAAGGGAGACGGCGCGGGCGTCTCCTCGAACGATGAGGGCGACGCCGACTCGAAAGACGAAGGCGACGCCTCGTCGGGCGACATCCCGAAGTGCGGCTCGACGGCCGCCGCCGGCTCGCCTGCCTCAAACGACGGCGCGGCGGCGTAAGAAGGCGCGGCCTCACTTTCTTCTTCGTGCGCGGCGGGCGCTTCTTCTTCGCGCGCGGGTTGCTCGGCGACGGCCTGTCCCTCGTGCGCGGGTTGCTCGTCGCGCTCGGCATCCTCTTCGACTTCGGCGGGCTGCGGCGCGGCCGCCGTCGCCGCCGATGTGTCGGACGCCCCTGCGGGCGTGCGCTTGAGCGCGAGCAACTCGACGGCCATCCCCGTGACGCGGACGAGAGTTTCGAGGGCTTCGAGGTTGATGGCGTCGGCGTCGAGCCCGGCCGAGTCGGCGTAGAGCACGGCGACGGCCTTCTCGCGCGCGACGAGCGGGATGGCGACGATGCGCTGCGGCAGCTCCTCGCCGAAATGTCCGTAGACGGTCTTGTCCTCGGCGTGAGAGCCGGGCGCGCCGCTCCACGTCCGGCGCGTGCGCGCCACTTCGCCGAGCAGTGTCTCGGACGAGACGGGCAGGCTTATCTCGCGCACCGAGTCGTCGCCGACGGTGCCTTCGAGTCCGCGCGCGCGCCAGCCCGTGACGCGCTCGTTCTTGACGACGAAGAAGGCGACGCGCGGGGCGAAGCTCGCCGCGCGGTTGACGAGCGCGTTGAGAACGTCGGACTGCGTGCGCCGCTCTTCGAGGTCGTCGATGGCGGCCTTAATCAGCGCCACGTCGGACGAGGCGCGCGCGCGCTGCGAGCCGGCGGCCGCCTCCTCGATGCCCTGATTGCGCGCGTTGCGCAGGTGGTCGGCCAAGGCGACGGTCAGGGCCGACTCGCCGCCGGCGGTCGGCTCGTCGCCCGTGAGGCGCGAGAGCGCCGCGTCGAGCTGTCCGCGCAGCCGCTCAATCTCTTCGCGCGCGGCCCCGAGCCGACGCTCGACGTAGCCGTCAATCTCGGCGCGCAGGCTCTGTTCCAGGTCTACGGTAGGCAACTTGTAAGTTCTCCTTTAGGCGCAAGAGGCGCAAGAGGTGTGACTGCCGGTGGATGTGTCGCGCGGGGCGACGCCCGCGACCGGGAGGGGGGTTGACGTGGCCGCCGCACCGGCTGACGGCCCGGCCCGCCTCGGCCGGGGCGGGGTCGGGTGCCGCCTAACGATTATGAATTCCGCCGACGAAGGGTGTCAAGCAACTTGTCATTTCGGGTTTTTCAGTTTGCGGGCTTTAGATTTATGATGTCCGCTCCGCCGCGACCGCCGACCGGGAGGCACGGCTCGCCCGAGCGTCGCGACGGACATTCGACCAGATGCCCTCTGAAATACTTATCGCCGACGACTACGACGACAACCGGGAGCTTCTGCGCCTGATGCTTCTGCCCGAAGGCTACCGCGTGCGCGAGGCGCGCGACGGGCGCGAGTGCGTCGCCGAGGCGCTCGCCTCGCCCCCCGACCTCCTGCTCGTAGACCTCTCGATGCCCGTCCTCGACGGGTGGGGCGTGCTCGCGGCCCTGCGCGCCGAAGCCTCGACCAGCGCGCTCCCGCTCGTCGCCGTCACGGCCTTCGCCTCCGAGCAGGATCGCCGCCGCACGCTCGAAGCCGGCTTCGACGCCTACCTCTCGAAGCCCTTCCGCACGCAGGAGCTGCTCGACCTCGTCAAAAAACTTCTCAGTGAACGCGACGGCGTGCGCCTCGCGAAAGGGTGAGTGATGAAGGAAGACGACGGGCGCGAAGAACTCGACGCGCCGGACGCGCGCGTGGTGCTCGTCGCCTTCGAGAAGCTCTTCGGCGGCGGGCGTGGCGTGCGCCGGTTCGCGCGCACGCGCCTGCGCTACGTCGAGCTTTCGGGCGGCGCGGTGCTCGTCGAGCAGAACCCGGCGAAGCGCAGCGAGTGGGCCGAGATGGCGCGCGCGGGGAGGCGCGTCGCTTGGGTCATGCGCGACGGCCGCTACCTCGCGCGCG
>DASUNL010000418.1:0-8946 GCA_036277175.1 Pyrinomonadaceae bacterium
CACCGAGTTAACGGGTGCTCGCGACGTGCGGGGAGGCCAAAGTTTTAATCGGGCGGAAAGTTTATCAAGGGGGTTAGCCCGCCGTCGGCCCTCCGCCGCTTTGCGTTCTCCGCTAAATCACTTTCAGACGGACTCGCCGGCTTTGGTTGTTGTGGGAGCGGTTGTTTGAGCGTCTGGCGACGCTCGGCCGAGCGGCGCGCGGGGCGTTCATTGGGCGACTTGATCGGTCAGATATTTTTTCATCATCGTCGCCTGCTTGTTGATGAGTGCCGGGGTGATGAATTGCGGGATGGTCGGCGGCAGGCCGCCGAGCGTGGAGACAGACTTCTCGACCTCCGCGATGAACGCCAGCGCCGGGGCGAAGTCGGAGAGCGGCGCGTGCGCGGGGAGTTTTTTCACCAGCCGCTTCAGACGCCGCGCCGCCTTGCGCACAGCCTTCGCGCGCAGCTCCGGCGACGAACCGGGCAGCGCCGCGACGAACTCAAGCGCCGCGCTCTGCACGCCGCTGATTATTTCGAGCGCCAACACGAGCGCAGGGGGTTGGGCCTCCGGCGGGAGCTTCTGAATCATCTCGGCCATCGCCTGCGCGGCCAACATCAGCTCGATGGCGAGCGGCGCGCCGAGCACCTCTTTGATTTCAAAGGTGGTTCGGTTCTCCGTCAGCTTCGTTACTCCTCCGCGCGTTCCTTCGCTCCACGGCGGGGCGCGCGTCTTTCCGGCGGCGCGTCGGTTTCGGGCTCCTCCTCGTTGGGGGCGGCCTCCTCCGACTTGACGAAGATGTGACGGCCGAACTCGTCCGTCCCGGCGTAAGACATCGTCTGCCCCGCGAGGACGCGGTCTTTGCCGTTGTAGGCCCAGACGACGTAGAAGGCGCCGACGCGCGGCGTGTGTTCGTTGAAGAACTCGAAGTGGTCGCCCTTCAGCTGCTCGACGCCGTGCGCGTAGGCGATGCGCCCGGCGCGGCCGAGCATCAGGAGCGTCGAACGCTCCCAGTCGCCCTCGGGGTAGACCTGAATGCTCGTCACGGGATGGTCGTTGACGAGTTTGCTGAGCGCCTGCTCGAAGGTCTTCGGGACGTCGCGCCGGTTATGGCTGACGAGGATGAGCGGGTAGTTGTCGTAGGCGGGCGCGACCTGTTGGGCGAGCGCGTACTGCTCGGCCTGCCACTCGCCGAGGGTGCTTTTGTCGGTGAAGAGTTCGAGCACGTCGCGCAGCGGCCACCAGAAGAGCTGATGGATGTCCTGATAGAACCTCCACGGCCAACTGCTGGCGAGGCGTCCGCTCACGGGGTCGATGGCGACGGCCTCTTCGCGTCGCGCCAGTTGGCGGTTGAGGTTTTCCAACTCCTCTTCGCGGGCGAGGCTCAGCCAGTCGTTCTCGTCGGCGCGCAGGAGCAGAAAATGTTGGTCGCCGAACTGGTAGAAAGTCTCCAGCGTCGCCGTCTTCGGCAACTGCCGGTTGGTCTTCTCGCAGAAGATACGAAGCGCGGCCCGGCCGAGCGACTCGCCCGCCCGCTTGAGACCGCCGGGAATCACGACCTCGCCGGGGTCGTGGCAGATGTGCAGCAGGTTGTTTTCGGGATGAAGCGTGCGCCTCAGGTCGATGACGTGCTTCTGCGCGAGCAGTGCCTCCCAACCGTTACGCTGCCTGATAGCCAGAGTGTAGACTGACGGCATGTCGGCTCTCCTCCTCTCCGGCACGGTCAAAATTAGTCTCGGCGCTAAACGGGCGGCGACGCCTCACCCTCGGGCGCGTGCGGCGGCTTCGGAGTAGAGCGCGGCCACCCCGGCGTCCGCGCGGTCGTAAGCCTCGCCGACTCTCTTCTGCCACGCGGACTCGGCGCTTGCGGCGTCGCGCTCAAGCGGCGCGGCGTCACGGCTCGCGTCGGCGTGAAAGCCTGCGCTCATCCGCGTCACGTCGTCGGCGTAAGCCGCCTTCACTTCGGCTGCGGCGAGTTGGGCGGCGGCCAGAGCCTCGGTTTCGGCCAGCGCCGCCCGCGCCTCTTCCGCCAGATAGGCGGCGATGCCTTCGACGATGGCGGCCACGTCGAGCGCCAACAGGGCCGGGATTAACTCGATCTCGCCGTCCTGTAAAATCGACATCGTCAGCTCGTAGGCCGCCTCGCCCTGCGCGTCGCCGAGCGCGGCGGCGGCGGCGGCCGGGACTATGCTCGTGACCGCGCTCGCCTCGGCCCGTGCGACGGCCGAAAGCGCCGCTCTCTCGGCCGCGGCGACCGCTTCCGCGACTGACGAAGAGGACATCCGATTAGTCCCTCACGCCCCTTCAGTCGCGAGGCGTCCGGCGTGCGGGAGGCGGCGCGTGTGTCGCCGCCCGCCGGGCGACGCCGGCGCGCGCGCCCGACACGCGCGCGCCGCCCTGCTCCCCTACGCCCCTCCGGCCGGGCCTCGCCCCTACGTGTTGACGACCACCTCAAGCGGGAGATACCGACTGTCCGTGACCGTCAACTTCGACCCTTTGCCGCTCGGGTTTAGCGTGACGGTCGGGGCCGTCGGGGGCGTGGGCGGCGTCGAGGGCGGCGTGGTCGGCGGCGTCGTCGGCGGCGACGTCGGTGGCTTGGTCGGCTGCGGGCCGACGGCCGCCTGAAGGTCGGCAATCTCCTCGGCCACGGTGTTGCCGGTGAAGAGTTGCGTGATGGAGGCCGCTTCGGTCGGGCTGACGTTGGCGACGAGGTTGACGGCTTTGCCGAGCGTGGCGACGCCGACTTCGTTGAGCGCCTGCTGGTTGGCCGCCGTGTTCTGCTGCGTGAGGTTGGTGTTCTGGATGAGGTTGCTGTACTCCAGATTGGACAGGCTGGCCGTCTGCCCGCCGATGCTGTTGACCGTCCCGATGGTCAGAGCCTGTAGCACGTCCTCGGGGAGCGGTGAATCGGTGACCGGGTCACCGGTGATCTCAACAATTCTCTCTCCTGCCATGAGTAGTCTCCTTTCGTCCGGCGCGGGCTGCGCGGCTTACACCTCAGACGCGCGGGCGGCGAGCGTCCGCGCGCGACGACGACGGCGAGGCCATCGCCCCGTCACTAGCCCCCGAAGGAACTGACCGACGCCTTGAGGTCGGCAATCTCCTCGGCGACCGTGTTGCCGGTGAAGAGTTGCGTGACGGCCGCCGCCTCCATCGGGCTGACGTTCGAGATGAGGTTGACGGTCTTACCCGTGACGACGACGTTCAGCTCGTTCATCGCCTGCTGGTTCGAGACGGCGTTCTGCTGCGACAGGTTGACGTTCTGAACCAAGTTCGAGAAGGCGAGATTGGCGAGCATGGCGGGCTGCTCGGCGACGCTCTTGGCGTTGCTGATCGAGATGGCCTGCAAGACATCGAGCGGTAGAGGTGACGTGGTTCCGTTAGCCATTGACATGCTCCTTTCGTTTTAAACGAATCGCGTGATTCCGGCTCGTGCAGGGTTCGACCCGCGCCGCCGGCGGTTGGGTGAAGCGCCCGTCAGACTTCGCCCGGCGGCGATAAGGCGCGGTGTAAATGCGCTCAGCCGCCGAGGGAATCGAGCGACGCCTGAAGGTCGGCGATCTCCTCGGCGACGGAGTTGCCGGTGAACAGTTGCGTGGTCGAGACCGCCTCCATCGGGCTGAGGTTCGCCACCAGATTGACGGCCTTGCCGGTGACGACGACGTTCAGCTCGTTCATCGATTGTTGGTTCGAGACGGCGTTCTGCTGCGACAGGTTGCTGTTGCTCGCGCTGTTACCGAACATCAGGTTGGCGAGCATGGCGGGCTGTTCGGCGACGCTCTTGGCGTTGCTGATCGAGATGGCTTGCAGAACCTCCTCGGGCAGCGGCGGGTCGGACGTGCCGGCTACGATGACGCGGGAATCCGTGTCGGTGTCCGCGTCTGTGATTAAGTACCTCTCTGCCATCATCTGTCTCCTTTCGTCTGACTCGGGCTGTGCGGTTTAGCCTCGGGCGGGCCGGAAGCGAACGATTGATTGCGGAAGATGGTTCTCAGCAGCGACGCGCGCAAGGCGCGACTCTGCGCGCGGCGTGAGCCTCGCGGCAAGGCGCGGGCGTCGCGGCCCGACCGAGGCGTCGGGGTTTCGCCGACACCCTGCGCCCCGCCGCCGCCGCCGTCGCCGGGCCTGCCGGTCGCCGCGGCGACGCGCGACAACCACGCGCGCAACGCGGCCGCCTTCTTTCGGGCCAGCGCCCGCCGGGCGCTGCCGCGCGCCGCGGCGGCTCTGCGGGCGGACGTGTATCTGCGCGAGGGCTTCATGCTCCTCACCTCCTTCTCGGTCTGAACGCCTTCAACGATTATCTGCGTCGGGTGGATTTCTTCGCGCGCGACTTGCTCCCGCCATTCCGCGTGCCGCCGTTGGGCGCTGGCTTCTGCGTCCCGTTGGCGACGGCGCTCAACTGCGCCATGATTTGCGAGAAGAAAGCTTGGAACTCTTTCATCTGTTGCACCGCCTTCGAGCTTGATGCGTCGGTGCCCAAAATTACCTCGACACACTTGCTGAGCGTCGCCATCTGAAGCTGGAACATCGCCTGCTGGTTCGAAATCGCGTTCTGCTGCGAGAGGTTCGTGTTCGCGATTTGATTCGCCAGCGCGAGGTTCGCCAGAATGGCGGGCTGCTCGCCGATGGATTTGGCGTTCGAGACAGCTATCGCGTCGATGATTTCCGGAGGAAGACCTTCGCCGTTAGGCATCGCAATCTCCCGTCAAAGGTGAGACCGGCAGAACCGTAAGCCGCGGCCGATCTCGGAGCCGCGCCGGTGTCAGCCGAAACTTCCGGCCCTCATTCGGACGCGGGGCGGGCGCGGCCGTCGGCCCGCCCCTGAAATCCCCGCCGCCCGTCAAACTGTCGAATAGCTGTTCCGCTCGGGCGCTCGACCCCGTGCGGCGCGTCATGATTTTTTCGACGCGCCGCACTCGCTCAGTCCGGCCCGCGCGACCGTGGACGCCGTCGTCGTCCTCCTCCCCACGAGAGATAAACGCTCCGAGACGCCATGTTGTGAACGGCTCGCCTCGCGACACCCGCGCGGCCCGCGTGCGGTCGAGTGCGCCCCGTCACACGCGCGGCGCGCGGTCGGTCAAACGCTCAAGGCGCTTGAGCGCCTCCTGCCGCTCCGGATAGAGGACGTGCGCGGCGAGTGCTTCGCTGTAACACTGCACGGCGTTCGCCTTGTCGCCGAGGGCTTCGAGCGCGCGGCCCTGCCAGAAGTGTGTGGCCGCCGACCTGAGCGTCGCCTGCGCCGGGGAACGTCGCACGGCCGTCTCGAACCACGCGCGCGCCCGCTCTTCATCCCCGCAGGCGGCGCAACTCTCGCCGAGACACACGGCCGCCGATAACGTGCGCGGGTCACATGCCTCGTCCGTCAGAAACTTCCACCCTTCCGTCAAAGCGTTGACGGCCTCGCGGTGTCTCCCGGCGGCGGCTAAAACCTTCCCGTGCTCAAACCACGCATCGGCGAGTTGCGGACGCAGCGTCGTCGCGTGAGACGATAATGAGCAGGCGCGCTCGGCGTCGTCGCCATGACTGCTGACGAGAGCGAGACCCGCTGTCGTCCAGACGCTCCAGCGGCCGGGGCGGCGGGTCAGCAAGACGGCCAAGATGTGCCGCAGCGCGTCGGGCCTCCGCGCGCGAGCGAAGACTTCGCAGGCCGCCTCCTGAATGTCGAGGTCGTCGGGGTGCAGGGCGTGCGCTCTGCGGGCTACGTCGGCGGCCTCGTCGTACTCGCCCGTCTGCAAAAGTGTGTGCGCCAGAGAGCGCCAACCGGCCGGGCACATCGGGCGCTCCGCGACGAGTGTGAGCAGCCGCCGCACGCCTTCCTCCCACTCGCCGCGCCTGACGTGATACGTCGCCAAAAGCTCACGCACCTGCGGCGCGTCGGGCGCGGCCCGCTCGACCATGTGCAAGAGGCGACGTGTCTCCTGACCCTCGACGCCCGCCACGGCCCCCAGAGTCAGACGGTGTTTGACGAGCCGCGTCAGGGCGGCGGCGTTCTTGGCGTCGAGCTTAATGGCGCGGCGCAGGCGGCGGACGGCTTCGCGCGAGCATCCCGAAGCCATCAGCGGGTCGTGGCTGAAGGTCAGGGCGACGATGTCGTCGGGGTCTCGCTTGAGCGCCTCGTCGAACGCCTTGAGCGCCTCGACGTGTGAGCCCGCGCGGAGGTGCGTCAGGCCGAGGCTGTGAAGATGCAGGGGCGCGCGCGGCTCTAACAAAGCGGCTCGCCGGAACTCGACGGCCGCGCGCTCATGACGGCCGCGACTGACTTCCATGAGTCCGCGAAGGTGGCGGCGCATAGACTCTTTCTTCGCGGCGCGCAAAGCCTGTTCGTAGACTGCCCAAGCCTCCTCGCCCCTCCCCAGTTGGCAGAGGATGTCGCCCAGACGCAGTTGCGCCTCCGTCAAATCCGGCTGCCGCGCGATGAGCCGCCGCAACTCCCCGACGGCCTCTTCCCATCGCCCGCTTTCGTGCAACAAGGAGGCCGGCGACAGTTGATGCTCGCGCCCTTCGGGGTAGTCGCGCGAGCGCGCGAGCGCGCCGACCTCGTCGGCCGCCCAACTCTTATCGAGCAGAATGTCGAAGCTCCGCTCGACGCCGGACGGCAGGACGACACACGCCGTCCGCACGGTGCGCGGCCGACTCGTTCGCGCACGCGGCGCTTCGTCGACGCACAACTCATCACCGGCGAACAGACCCGCGAGCAGTTCCTCCAAGCACTCGAACTCTCCGAACCGCAGGGTTGGGACGGTCAGCCCCGCGCGGTACTGGCGCAGGTTATCCTGCAAGACGGCGCGCGCCTGTTGAATGCGCTTGCGCACGTTCTCGGAAGAGAGGTTGAGCTGCGCGGCGATTTCGCCGTAGGGGATGTCGTGGAAGAAGCGCAGGACGAAAGGCGTGCGCAGGTTGGGCGCGAGACGCGCGATCATGAGGCGGAGGTAGAGTTCCATCTCGCGGCGGAGTAGGGAGTCCTCGGGCGATTCGGCTGAGCCGCCAGCCGCCTCGACGTTCTCGGGTGTAAACTCGTCGAGACTTCTCAGCGGCCCGCCGTTTCGCTTGCGCTCGCGGTGAATGTCTACGCAGAGGTTGTGCGTCAGGCGCGCGAGCCAACCGCGCAGCGACCTCTGGTCGTGAATCTTGCCCGCGTGATTCGGGAGCCTCCGCCAAGCCGTCATCATGGCCCGGCTCAGAGCGTCTTCGGCGTCGGCGTGGATGCCGCCCATCTGGCGCAGGCACACGCCGTAGAGGTACTTCCGGTGCTGCTCCCAGAGTTTCCAGAATGCCGCGAGGTCGCCGTTGACGAGTTCGCTCAGGAGAGGGTGAGCGTCGTCGTCGTCCACTTCCGTCTTATCCTCTATGTCGGTGAGAACGTTTCGGCGGCCGCCGACGGGGGGCGGCGGCGAGCTTTGAGATAAGGGCACGTGTGCCTCCAGCGTGAGGTCTGCCCGTGTTCCAAGCCCTCCGACAAACGAGTACACGACACATCAGGAGAGTCAACGCCCGACTCCCGATAGCGCCTCTGAATTGATTGAAGGTTGGTGAGAGCAGTATGGGTTAGGTCAAACACGTCCGGCGCTCGTCGGCGCACCGGGCCTCTTCCCCATCCGTTAGGGCGCTGAACTTCGGCCGCCGAACCCTCGACCCCGTTCCGTGCGCACTACGGGGCAGACTTCAGCGGAGACGTAACACAATCGGGGTCTCCGTCGGCGACCGACACCAGCCGAGTAAAGGGTGACGCTTTCCCTCTAACCTAATAACGAAACTTTTCAGCGTTTGTGAATTTTGCGAGAGTCGGGATGGTTCGACGTGGCGAGAACGTCCAACCGCTCTTGACGGGATGATAACTCAGGCGGGGTCAGACCATGTGGCCGGGGTCTTTACGCAGGCGCGCAAAATATCTTCTTCCCCTCTCATATGATGAAGTCGCGCGTGACGTCTAGTTGTAACTGACCGGCCGACGCGGAGCGGTTCACGGTTAAAGAACTGGCGAGGTAGAAGCCACGCCCGTGGCTTCACGAACCCGGTACGAAGCCGGTACGTTTTTTTATTCCAACTGTCTCCAACAGGCTCGCCTGTGTGTGCTCTCGGGTGGTCGCAAAATCAAGGTTTTGTTGACTCGCGCGGTTGGGTTCGGTGCGGCGCACCCCTTGTAGTGATAAATCATAATTATTGACATCGCTCGCGCGCGACGCCTAGACTCGAAGGCGTGCGCGCTCGTTCGGGCGCGCGAGATGCGGGTGGTGAAAGGTGGGGAGCGTGGCGACTCGTGACAACAAGTTCGCGCGGCGCGCGAAGGAGCGGGCGAAGAATACGAAGACGGCCGCGCGCGACGCGCAGCCGACGCCCGACGAGCAGCTCACGCGCCTCGAAGAGGACATCCGGCGTCTGAAGGTCGAGTTCGACATCTACTTCAACGGCGCGGCCAAGCGCCCGCCCTACGACACGAAGGGGCGCGTCGACACGCTCATCAAACGCCTCGCCGACGACCGCACGCTCTCCTTCGCGCAGCGTTACCGCTACAACACGCTCGTCGCGCGCCACACCTCTTTCCTCCAACTCTGGCGGCGGACGATGCAGGGGCGCGAGGAGGGGCGCGACGCCGCCTCGGCCGCGCGCGCCGCCGCACGCGACTCGCACGCGGACGTCACGTCGGCCGCCGAGCGCGACGCGCGGCAGAGCTTCGTCTGCGCCGACCCGCACAAGGACGTCGCGACCATCAAGAAGATTTACGAGACGTTCGTCGAGGCGAAGCGGGGCTGCGGCGAGTCGGTCGAGGAGCTTTCGTTCCCGCGCTTCCACCGGATGATCGCGTCGAAGGCCGACGCCCTGAAGGAGCGTTCGGGCTGCGAGCGCGTCCAGTTCTCGGTCGAGGTCAAGGAGGGGCGGGTGAGTTTCCGCGCGAAGGCGGGCAAGTAAAGTTTGAGTTAAGCGAAAAGGCGGCGCGCGGTGAAGAGTCGGGAAACCCTCTTCACCGCG